>JAKDLE010001058.1 GCA_030453005.1 Pseudonocardia sp.
CCCCGGGGCGTTCCCCGGCGGGCCGGGGGTTTCCCCCCCCGGGGGGGGGGGGGGGGGGGGGGGTGGCCCCCCCCCCCCGCGCCCAGCGGTCGAGCAGCGCCTGCACCGCCGCGCTCGGCTCGAGGTGCTCGGCGCGCACGTTGCCGAGCGCGTCCGCCGCGGCCTGGGTACGGGCGGGGTCCATGACGTCATCGTCGCAGACCGGTCGGCGACCGTCATCGTCGAGAACCTCGTTCTGCCCGGCAACGAGGCCGGCGCGGTGCGCGGACGTCGCGGCCGACCCGAGCAGGGGCATGGTCAACCGTCGGGCGGCTCGTCGAGCTGCAGGAACGCGGCCTGCACCCGCAGCAGGTGGGTGAGGGGGTGGGTCTGTTCGTAGCGGTCGAGCACCGCTACCCAGTTCGCAGCGACGAACAAGGCTCGGGCCTGCGGGTCCTCGTCCAGGCCGCACGCCATCGCCAGCTCGGCTCCCGCGCGCAGCGCGGCGCGCTGGGTGGGGTACACCCAGATGTCGAGGCGTCCGCCGCCGCTGTAGCCGCGGTGGGCCAGGGTCCACACCGCGGGTCGGCGTTCGGTGTCGACCGTGCCGTCGGGATGGTGGCACTGCGCGGCCACCAGCGGACGAATGAAGGCCTCGGGGCGACGCACCCGGCGGAGGCTACCGAGCCAGGGGGTCGACTGCGCCGTCTACAGCCCGAGCATGGTGGCGGCGTTGTCCGCCCACGCGGACTCGATGCGGACGTAGGTGCCGACGGTGGCCAGGGAACGGTGGCGGGTCTGGTGGGCGATGGCGTGGTCGGTGGCGCCGCGCAGGTGGGCGAAGGTGACGAACCCGGCGCGCAGGCTGTGCGCGCTGTAGCCGGTGGCGGTGGGAGCGACGCGGTGCACGGCGGCCTGCACGAGATCGTTGATCGACTCTGGGTGCAGCCGGCGGGGCAGCGCGCGGTTGCCCTTGCTGACCGGGCGCAGCACCGGCCCGGTGGTGATCGTCGCGGCGTCCAGCCAGGTGCGCAGCGCGGTGACCGGGCACCGGGCGGGATGCCCGGCACGTGGGAGCACGATCAGCTCGGCCTGCTCACCGCGCTGGTTGGTCTTGGACCGGGGCAGCGCGAGCACGAGGCCGTTGGGGTGCTCGGTGAGCTGGTCGATGCTCAGCGCGGCGAGCTCGGAGCGGCGCAGCGCGGCGAAGAACCCGACGAGCAGCAGCGCCCGGTCGCGCAGCCCGGCCAGGTCCGGTTCGGCCGCCCGGCCGCGGGTCTTCCAGGTGCGGACGGCGGGGCAGGCGTCGAGGACGTCGAGCAACAGCGGCGGCATCAGCGGTTCGGCCTGCTCGGGGGGTGCGCCGTGTTCGCGGCGGATGCCCTCCCAGACGGCGATCACCCGTGCGTTGGTGGTCGGGTCGCGGTGGTCGCGCATCTGGTGGGCGAAGCGGATCGCGGACAGCCGCCGGCTCATGGTGCCGACCTTGGCCCCGGCCCGGGCGAGCTCGGTGAGGTAGCC
>JAKDLE010000133.1 GCA_030453005.1 Pseudonocardia sp.
CGAAAGCCGCCAACGCGGCTGACGAACCACCGCCCGAGCCGCCGGGGATCTTCGACAGATCCCAGGGATTGCGGGTGGGTCCGTAGGCCGAGTGCTCGGTGGAGGAGCCCATCGCGAACTCGTCCATGTTGGTCTTGCCCAGGATCGTGACGCCCGCCGCGCGCAGCCGCGAGGTGACCGTCGCGTCGTAGGGGGGACGCCAGCCCTCCAGGATCCGCGAACCGGCGGTGGTGGGCATGTCCGCGGTGGTGAACACGTCCTTGAGCGCCAGCGGCACGCCCGCCAGCGGCGACGCGGGCGCGGTGCCCGCGTTGAGCCGCGCGTCGACCAGGCCCGCCGAGGCCAGCGCGGCGTCCGCGGCGACGTGCAGGAACGCGTGGATCCCGTCCGCCCCGCCGTCGACGGCCGCGATGCGGTCGAGGTGGGCCTGCGCGACCTCGACGGCCGAGACCTCGCGGGAGTGGATCCGCTGCGCCAGCTCGGCCGCGGTGAGCCGGGTCAGCTCCGTCATGCCTCCTCCCCCAGGATCTGCGGCACCCGGAAGCGTCCGTCCTCGCTGGCGGGCGCGCCGGACAGCGCCTGCTCCTGGCTGAGGCCGGGGCGCAGGTCGTCGGCGCGGAACACGTTCTCCAGCGGCACGGCGTGCGACGTGGGCGGGATGTCGTCGGCGGCGACCTCCCCGACCCGCGCGACCGACCGGAGGATCACGTCGAGCTGGCCCGCGAAGACATCGAGCTCCGCGTCGGTGACGGCGAGGCGGGCCAGCCGGGCGAGGTGCGCGACCTCGTCGCGGGTGATCGCCCCGGTGTCGGGGGAGCCGGACAATGTCCCTCCAGGGGTTTCTCGACGGGGGCCGACGGCCGGAGTGCGCGCGGGCGTCGACGGGAATGAGTCTAGTCCCCACCCTCCGGCGCGCTGTTGCGTGCCCGGGCCGCACTCCTGACAGAATCGGGTGTCAGTGCCACGTCGGCCCGCCGCTGGAAGGCACGGGATGGCCGCGCGGCGGGTCGGATCGAGGAGGCGTGGCGTGTCGTTCCTGCTCCGGGTGGTTCTGCCGGACACACCGGGCAGCCTCGGCGCCGTCGCCACCGCGTTGGGCAACGCGGGCGCCGACATCCTCGGCGTCGACGTCGTCGAGCGCGCGCACGGCCACGCCGTCGACGACCTCGCCGTGGAGCTGCCCTCGGGCCGCCCGCCGGACGTGCTGATCACGGCGGCGGAGTCGGTGCCCGGCGTCGAGGTGGAGTCGGTCCGCCCGCACTCGGGCAAGCTCGACACGCACAACGAGCTGGAGCTGATCGAGGCGATCACCGTCGACCCGGGCAACGGGCTGCGGCTGCTCGCCGAGGGCGTGCCGCGGATCTTCCGGGCCGGCTGGGCGCTGGTGGCTGCGCGGGACGGCACGCACTCGTTCCGGTTGGCGGAGAGCACGGCCGCCCCCGAGACCCGCGCGGGCGACCTCCCGTGGCTGCCGCTCACCCACCCGATCGTCGTCGACCCCGCCGTGCACTGGGTGCCCGAGCCGTGGACCGCCCTCGACACCGAGCTCGCCGCGGCGCCGTTCGGCCCGTCGGCGCCGCACGCGCTCGTCGTCGGACGTCCGGGCGGGCCTGCGTTTCGCCCGTCCGAGCTGGCCCGGCTCGCCCACCTCGCAGGCATCGTGACCACGATCCTGGGCGACCAGAGCCCCGCACGGTGATCGGCGATTCGCAACCCGCAGCGGGCCCGGGCGCGTCGCCGGTTCCCGGGCGAGGATCATCGATGTCCGGCGGAGGGCGATGATGGACCGACCGTGGGCCCGGGTGCCGAGCTGGGTGGGCGTGGCGGTGCGCCCCGAGCTGTCCGGCGCCGTCGACGAGATCGTCACGGCGGTGCGCGCCGAGGTCCCCGACTACGCCCGGCCGCTGACCGGGCGCTTCGGGGCGCGGATCACCGAGGGCGTGTCCGTGGCGCTGGGGCAGTTCGTCGACCTGCTGGGCGTCGACGAGTCCCTCACCGACACCCGTGTGTACCGCGCGCTCGGGCAGCTGGAGCACCGCGAGGGCCGCACGCTCGCCGCACTCCAGTCGGCCTACCAGGTGGGCAGCCGCACGCTGTGGCGGCGCCTCGGCGGCAGCGCCACGGCCCGACAGCTCCCGCCGGAGGTCATCTTCAGCCTCGCGGAGGCGCTGTTCACCTACATCGAGCAGCTCTCGTCCGCGTCGGTGACCGGGTGGGCCGCGGAGGAGTCGAGCCGGGCCGGGTCGCTGCAGACGCGGCGACACGCGCTCGTCGAGCTGCTGTCCCGGCGCTCGCCCGCCCCGGCGACCGAGGTGGAGCAGGCGGCCGCAGCGGCCGGGTGGACGATGCCCGCCCGCCTCGCGGCCCTCGCCGTGCACGACGTCGTCGGGGTGGCGGCGCGGATCCCGTCGGCCATCGGCGCCGACCTGGACCCGGTCGGGATCGCGCTCGTCCCCGCCGTCGACCGCACCGGCTGGATCGAGCGCGTGGCTGCGGGCCTGGGCGACCGGCGGGCCGTACTCGGGCCCGTCGTCGAGCCCGCGCAGGCGCACCGCTCCGTCGCCCGCGCACAGACGGCGTGGCCCCTGCACGCCGCGGGGCTGCTCGGCCCCGGCAGGCTGGTCCGCGCCGACGAGCACCTGCTCGCCCTGCTGCTGGCCGGGGAGCCGGACCTGGCACAGGACCTGCGGGAGCGCTCAATGCGTCCGCTGGTCGGCCTCCCGGCGGGGGCGGCCGCGCGTGCGGAGGAGACGCTGCGGGCCTGGCTGGACGCGCACGGCGACGTCACCGCCACCGCCGCCGCGCTGCACGTGCACCCGCAGACCGTGCGCTACCGCCTGGCCCAGCTCCGCGACACGTTCGGCGACGCGCTCGACGACCCGGCCGCGCGCCTGGAGCTGGCCGTGGCCCTACGCAGCGCTCCGCCCGCCGCGGACGCCCCGTCACCCTGATTGCAGTAAGGCCACCTTCATGCAACGAGGTTGCGTGAAGGTGGCCTTACTGCAAGCCGGGGAGGGTCAGGCCGCGCGGGCCGCCGGGCTCGTCAGGTCGGTGTAGGACGCCGGGTTCTTCGGGCCGCCACCCGGGAAGGCGTAGCGGAAGATCTTGCGCAGCACCGTGGAGTACTGCTTGGGCAGCGAGCCTGCGGTGTAGGGCAGGCCGTAGCGCTCGCAGATCTCGCGCACCCGCGGGGCGATCTCGATGTAGCGGTTGCTCGGGATGTCGGGGAACAGGTGGTGCTCGATCTGGTGGCTCAGGTTCCCGGTCATCGTGTGGAACGCCCTGCTACCGGTGAGGTTGGCCGAGCCGAGCATCTGGCGGATGTACCACTCGCCCTGCGACTCGTTCTCCAGGCGCGACTCCTCGAACGTCTCGGTGCCGTCCGGGAAGTGCCCGCAGAAGATCACCGCGTGCGACCAGATGTTGCGTACGGTGTTGGCGGTGAGGTTCGCCGCGGCCGTCTGCACGAAGCCGGGGCCCGAGAGCAGCGGGAACAGCACGTAGTCCTTGGCCAACTGCTTGCGCGTCTTGCGCCACAGGTTCTTGAGGTCGGCCTTGGCCGCCGACCACGGCTTGGTGCCCTCGCCGACCTTCTCCAGCTCGACGTCGTAGATCGCGATGCCCCACTCGAAGATCAGCGAGAGGCCGAGGTTCGTGAGCGGCTGGAGCAGGTCGGCGGGCTTCCACGGCTGCTCGGGCGTGACGCGCATGACGGCGTAGCCGAGGTCGCGGTCCTTGCCCCGCACGTTGGTGAACGTGTGGTGCTCGTAGTTGTGCGACTTCTGCCAGGCCTTGGACGTGGAGGCGTGGTCCCACTCCCAGGTCCGTGAGTTGATCTTCGGGTCCTTCATCCAGTCCCACTGGCCGTGCAGGACGTTGTGCCCGATCTCCATGTTGTCGAGGATCTTGGCGATGCTCAGCGCGGCGGTGCCCGCCAGCCAGGCAGGCGGGAACAACGAGAAGATCAGCGCCCCGCGGCCGCCGATCTCCAGGCCGCGCTGCAGCTTGATGATCTTGTAGATGTACTCCGCGTCGGCCTCGCCGAGGCTGCCCATGACCTCCGCGCGCAGAGCGTCGAGCTCCACGGCCAGCGCGTCGACCTGCTCGTCGGAAAGGTGCGCCGCGGCGCTCGGCGCGATCGTGGGAACGGTGCCCGAGACGCGGCTGGGCAGCGGGTTCTCCACCACGACCGGCTCGGCGGGGGTGGTGGGCTTGGCGTTGACGCGGGTGGTCGGTCGCGTGCTCGTGGTGATGGTCATGCGGTTCTCCTAGAGCTCGATCTCGACGTCACCGGCGGCGCCGGACACGCAGGTCCGGACGGTGTCGCCCGGGGTGTCGTACAGCTCGCCGGTGTTCAGGTCTCGGACGGCGCCCGAGCGCAGGCGCCCGACGCAGGTGTGGCAGATGCCCATGCGGCAGCCGTTGGGGAGCACCGCGCCCGCGGCCTCCCCCGCCACCATCAGCGGGATGCCCGGGGCGGCGTCGGCGTCGATGCCGCTGGCGGTGAACGAGACGCGGCCGCCCGCGCTGTCACCCGCGAAAGCCGGGGCGACGAAGCGCTCGACGTGCAGCGCGTCCGGGTCACCCGCGCGCGCCCAGTGCTCGGTCAGGTCGTCCAGCATCCTGGCGGGGCCGCACGCCCAGGTGCGGCGTGCCGCCCAGTCGGGCACGCAGTCGCCCAGGGTGTCGGGGGTGAGCCGACCCTCCAGCGCGGTGTGCCGCTCGACCAGGCGCAGCCCGGTGGCGGCCGCCATGGCGCGCAGCTCGAGGCCGAACACCACGTCGCGCGGGGTGCGGTCGCAGTGCACCAGCACCGCGCCGTCCAGCGTCTCGGGCTCGGTGGCGGCGAGCTCGCGCAGCATCCCCATCACCGGGGTGATCCCGCTGCCCGCCGTGACGAACAGCAGCTTCTCCGGCACCGGGTCGGGGAGGACGAACTCGCCCGCGGGCGGGCCCAGACGCACCAGCGTGCCGACCGTCGTGCGGTGCGCCAGCGCGTTCGACACGACGCCGCCGGGGATCGCGGTGACGGTGACGGCGAGCAGGTCGTCGCCGGGCCGGGAGGTGGCCGAGTACGTGCGCCAGTGCCACACCCCGTCGAGCCGCACCCCCACGCCGACGAACTGACCCGGCACGTGCGGTGTGGTCGAGCGGCCGGGACGCAGCAGCAGCGTGGTGGTGTCGGCGGTCTCCCGCCGCAGCCCCTCGACGCGCGCGTGCGGCTCGCTGGTGGACCACAGCGGGTTCAGCGTGCCGAGCAGGTCATCGGGCAGCAGTGGCTGAGTCAGCCATCCCGCCGCCGTGTAGGCCTGTCGGCCGATCGCACCCAGAACACCCATGACGTCCACGATATTGCGCTTTTCGACGAACCGCCCACGTCGACGGCCACGGCCGGCCCGCCCGTTCTGTTGCGAATACCAAAGACAGGGGTCAGAAGCGGAGCTTGAGCGCCGTCTCGACGAGATCGTCGTTACCTGTACCCAACCAGCCGTCCGGTCTAACCAGTACGTCCTCGAAGCCGATGCGGGTGTCGAGGTTGTTGCGCATCGCGTACTCCAACACGGGCCAGGCGCCGTCCTCCTCGCCGTGCAGCAGCACCGGGATGTCCAGGGGGCCCAGCGAGCGCAGGACCCGCACGGCCTCGGCCACCGCCGTGTCCGGGTCCGTCACGGTGGACTCGGCGAGCACCCGGACCGTGCCCGGCGGCACCCCGTTGGTGCGCAGGGTGACGGCGTCGCCACCCGTCCAGACCCCGAGCTCGACGCCGATCCCCACCGACGCCGCCGCCTCGCAGACCGACGCCCAGCCCTTCTCGTGCACGTTCACCGAGCAGACGTCGGGCTTGCCGATCCCGAGCCGCCCCCAGGCGAGCACGGCCTGGATCCGCATCCGGGGGTCGGGCTGGATCCACCGCCCGGTGGTGACCCCGATCTCCATGCCCGGCACCTCCGCGCGGATGGCGGCCACCGCGTCGCTGACGTGCATCGGGTCGAGCGTCTCCTCCGCGTCGGGGCCGCGGGGGTGCACGTGCACCGACGAGATCCCGTGCAGCGCGACCGCCCGGGCGTCGCGCGCGAGATGACGGGCGGACACGGGGAGCGCGGGGTGCGCGTCGGCCGGACGCGACCCGTTCAGAACCGCCTGCAGCACCGCGACACCCCCATCGGCGAGAGCTTAGCCGCCCCGGGTCGAGCACACCGCCTCCGTCCGAACCGGCGGTCGCTCGTCGGACCCGATCGGCTGACGACCCGACGTCCGGCTCCTCACGCGCTCGTCGTGGCCACCTCGATCGCCGCCTCCGGGCCCCGTTCCAGCAGCACCCGGAAGCCGGCCTCGTCGAGGATCGGCACCCCGACCTCCAACGCCTTGTCGTACTTGGAGCCCGGTGCGTCACCGGCCACCACGAACGCCGTCTTCTTCGACACCGAGCCCGCGGCCCGACCGCCGCGCGCCGTGATGGCCTCCTTCGCCTCGTCGCGGGAGTAGCCCTCCATCGATCCGGTGACCACGATCGACATGCCGTCGAGCGTGCGGGGCACCGACGCGTCGACCTCGTCGACCATCCGCACCCCCGCCGCCCGCCAGCGGGCCACGACCTCGCGGTGCCAGTCGACGGTGAACCAGTCGCGCACGGCCGCCGCGATGGTGGGGCCGACCCCCTCCACCCCGGCGATCGGCGCGAGCGCGGCCGCCAGGGCCTTCGCTCGTGTGCGGGCCTCGGCGCGGGCCGCCTTGTCCCGCTCCGCCGCCCGCTCCTCGGCGGAGAGCCCGGCAGGCGGGTCCGCGGCGTTGGTCGCGGCGTCGGTCGCGGCGTCGTGCTCGGGCGTCCCGTCCGCCTGCGGCCCCGCCTGGGGCCGGGCCGGCTCGGGCTCTGCGACCGTCGGCTCGGCGGCCTCATCGGCGGGCGCGGCGCCGTCGACCGGCGCGACACCGTCGCCCGGCGCGATACCGCCGCCCGGCGCGGCGGCATCGGCAGCCGCGACGCCGTCGGCGGGGTCCTCGGTCGACCCGTCGGAGGTGATCGCGAGGCCCGCGGCCTCGGTGTCGCGGACCGCGGCGTCGGCAGCGGCCTCGACGGCTTCCATCGAGGTGAACTCCCGGGCGAGGGCCTGGGCGGCGGTGGGGCCGACGTGCCGGATGGAGAGCGCGACGAGCACCCGCCACAGCGGCCGGTCCTTCACCGCCTCCAGGTTGGCGAGCAGCTTGTGGCCACCGGCCGTGAGCTCGCCGTCCTTCTTGCGGAACAGGTCGACGCGCAGCAGGTCCTCGGCGGTGAGCGCGAAGACGTCGCCC
>JAKDLE010000134.1 GCA_030453005.1 Pseudonocardia sp.
CGGGCGCTGCCCGGACGCGGCCTCGCTTCAGAGAACCCATGGCCCTACCCCGGGCCGCCTCGACGGGTGAGAATCGGTGCGGGGTCGGCTGAGCTCGTTCTTGCTTGGTGCGCGAGAGCCCGTTTCAGAGACTGACGCCTGGGGCCTTCCCGGCACCTCGAACTGTTGCTCGCATGCACGCTTCATAGCGTCGTTGATCGGTTGGCCCCGCCGATCCCCCCATGATCACGCCGACGGTGAGGAGGCCGAGGGTGGACGTGTTGATCGAGTGCTGTGCGGGGATCGACATCGGCAAGGACGAGGTGGTGGCCTGCGTCCGGGGCCCCGCGGTGGGCGGTCGGGGTCGGCGCAAGCAGACCCGCACGTTCACCTCGTTCACCGCCTCGTTGGAGGCGATGGCCGACTGGTTCACCGCCGAAGGGGTCACCGAGATCGTGATGGAGGCGACCGGGTCGTACTGGAAACCGGTCTGGTACGTCCTGGAAGACCGCGGGTTCGAGTTGAAGCTGGTCAACGCCCACCACGTGAAGATCCTGCCCGGGCGCAAGAGCGACGTCCTTGACGCCGAGTGGCTGGCCGAGTTGCTCGAGCACGGGCTGCTGCGGGGCAGCTTCGTCCCACCGGCGCCGATCCGGGAGCTCCGCGACCTGACCCGCTACCGCAAGCGGCTCATCCAGGCCCACACCAGCGAGTGCCAGCGCATCCAGAAGACCCTGGAGGACGCCGGGATCAAACTGGACTCGGTCGCCTCGGATGTGCTCGGGGTGTCCGGGCGGGCGATGCTGGCCGCGCTGATCGCCGGTGAACGCGACCCCGAGGTGCTCGCGCAGCTGGCCAAGGGCGTGCTGCGCCGCAAGATCCCCGAACTGCGCCAAGCCCTGCGCGGCCGGTTCACCGACCACCACGCCCTGCTGATCGGGCTGTCCCTGGACCACACCGCGCACCTCGAAGCCGCGATCGCCCGCCTCGATGGCCGCGTCGACGAGGTGTTCGCCACCCACACCACCACGATCGCCTCGACCAGCCAGCCCTCCGGCGAGCACACCGAGGGGACCGTCGTCCCTTTCGCTCGGGCCCGTGACCGGCTCGACACCATCACCGGGGTCGGGAAACGGGCCGCCGAGACCATCATCGCCGAGATCGGCACCGACATGTCCCGGTTCCCCACCGCCGCCCATCTGGCCTCCTGGGCCGGGGTCTGCCCGGGCAACAACATCACCGGCGGCAAACGCGGCTCCGGGAAGACCACCAAGGGCAGCGTGTGGTTGATCGACATCCTCACCCAGTGCGCCTGGGCCGCTGCCCGCACCCGCGACACCTACCTGTCCGCCCAGTTCTGGCGCCTGGCCCGGCGGATCGGGAAGAAGAAGGCCGCCGTCGCGGTCGCCCACTCCATCCTGGTGATCTGCTGGCACCTGCTCACCGAGGACTGCGACTACGACGACCTGGGCGGGGACTACTTCACCCGCCGCAATACCGACCGTCAACGCGACCGGCTGATCACCCAGCTCACCGGCCTGGGCTACTACGTCACCCTCGACAAGATCGCGTAGGCAGGTCCGGCTGCGGTTGATTCTCTTCATAGAGCAGGCGGTAGAGGCCCGCCCCGTTACGACCGCGCGGGTTGGCGGAGCCCCCCGCCGGGGGCGGAGTCGGCGGCGAAGTTCACCAGAGCCCCCCCGGCCCCCCTGTGTGGCTTCCCGTTGATTGTGGCGGGGCGGAGTGGCGCTGACCTGCGGTCCGCCACTTGGGGGTGGTGTCGTCATCACTCATCGCTTCTCACTTGAAGTGGCGGATTTCTGGGAACGGTCTGTTGCTGATGTAGGAGCGCCCGTAGGGGTCTGTGTAGAACTGGTCGCGGATCGAGGTGTAGGCGTAGCGGTGCCGGCGGATCCAGGCGCGGAGCGGGTCGGTGCTGCTGGTGAACCTCAGCCGGCGGGCGAACGTCGGTGGCTGACCGAGGCGTTGGCCGACGGCGCGGACGAAGGTGTCCATGTCGCAGTCGTGCTCGTGTCGGAGCATCGCGACGTGGCGGCGCCAGTCGAGGTCGCAGAACAGCTCGGCGAGCGCGACGGCTTCGGGGAAGACGAGCACTCTGCGGTGTCCGGGGGTGTCGGTGAGGCCCGTTGCCTGTAGACGTGTCTCGACGCGGTCGCGGAAGGTTGTGGTGATGGTGCGGAAGGCGCGCTCGGCCCAGCCGGCGATGATCCAGGTCGCGCTCCAGAGCTGCTGGCGGACCCACTCGGGATCACGGCCCTGGGCCCTGGCCCGCTCGCGCAGGCGGCTGTAGCGGCGGTGTGCGGTGATCAGCTCCGGGGTGGCGGTGAGGTCGAACTGGGAGACCTTCTCCCGCCGGTTGGAGTCGATCCACCGGTTGTGACGTGCGCAGATGCGCGGGAACAACATCGGGTAGGTCTGGATGTCGGGGTGTCCGGGGATGCGCGCGGTGCAGGTGTGGCAGGCCCGGCGCAGCTGCGGGGTGCGGACGGGGTGGATCGCGGGGATCGTCGCGGGCGTGGCGGTCAGGTTCGTCAGCGACGGCAGCGCCTTGATGAGCCGGTCGGCCGGGATGCCGGTGAAGACCTCCAGTCTGCGCAGGGAGTGCTGGTTGAGCCGGACGTCGAACAGCTCCGTCGCGTGCGGGATGCCGACGCGGGGCTGCCCGATGGCGCGCAGCATGATCGTCGGCCGGGCGAGCTCGTTGGCGGTGGCCAGCCGGGTGGCGTAGGAGACCACGGTCTCGCCCCGGATCGGGCGGACCTGGACCGGGAGCTGCTGCGGGGCGCGCTGGCTGGGGAGCATCAGCTTCCGCCTGCGCTGTTGGGTCCTGCGCCGTCGCGGCGGTGGTGTCGTCCGTGGCCGGGCCCGGGGTCGGGGTCGTACTGGTTGATCGCGGCCAGGTCGAGGATGACCGCGTCGAGGTGAGCTTTGGTGATCTTCTCGGTGCCGTCGGTGATGGCGTCGTTGGCGGCTTCGTGGACGAGCTGGTCGAGGCTGCCGATCATGCCGCCGGCGCGGGCGTGCAGGTAGGGGGCCATCTTGACCAGCGTGCCGGGCTTGTGGTGGTGCAGGCGCAGGGCCTGTTCCATGGTGGCGACGAGCTTGGCCCAGTCGCGTTGGGCGTCGGCGGCGCGGTGGGTGAACGGGCCGGTGTTGACCGGGATGAACCGCCCGGCGATCTGCCGGCCCCGGACGCCGGCGAACATGCCGGTCTCGGCCAGGTCGAGCCCGGCATAGACGAACGTCGCGCTGATCGTGTCGAAGAAGTATTTGAGCTGATCAGAGGCGTCCCGGCCGCGTCTGCCCGACAGGAACAGGCGGTGGATCTCGTCGACGAGGACCAGGCTGGTCCCGACCCGGCGCATCACCGCGGCGACGGTGTGGGCGACCGACTGTGGGCTGTCGCGCTCGGCGACGGGCAGGCCGAGGAAGGTCGCCATCTCGGTGGCCAGCATCTTCGGGTTGGCCTCGGCTGGGCAGACGATGTAGACGACCGGGATCCGTCCGTCGACCCCGGGGGTGCGGCGCTCGGTCTCGATCTGGAACTTCTTGCCCAGCTGGGTGATCGAGGTCGACTTGCCCGTCCCGGACGCCCCGGAGATCAGCAGCCCGCGCCGGCCCAGCTGCTTGCCGCGGTTGTTGATGATCAGCTTCGATCCGGTGGTGATGATGCGCTTGATGTCGGGGGTCGCGACCAGCAGCAACGCGGAGTGGTAGTCCTGGCGGATCTCGTTGTAGAGCTCGCGCTCGAGGCCGTCGAGCCGGTCGAAGTCCTCGGCGGGCAGCAGCCGGGGCGGGGTCGGGTGGCCGGACTGGGCGGCGAAGCAGGCCCACCCCTGCTTCGTGGTCAACGGGTGACGCGCCGCGCCGCCGTAGGAGCCCTCGGCGTCCCCGCCGCCATGGTCGTGGCCGCCGTGGTTGTGGCCGCTGTGGTTGTGGCCGCGGCTGTCGAGGTAGGTGCTGGTCACCGGCTTGCTTCCAGGTCGTCGGAGAACGGGTCGAACAGCCCGAACGGCACCACCACGGCGCCCGAGCCGTCCACCACCGCGTCGGCCAGGTCGTCGGCGGGCTCGGTGCGGGAAGCGTCGTCGCGGGGTGCGGGGGCCTCGATCGCGGCCCGGGTCGGGCGCGCAGGTAGCACCGGCTCAGCGGGTCCGGGGTCCGGTCCGGTGTCGGGGTTGGTGTCGGTGGTCAGGATCAGTCCGGTGACCTCCGGGGGCAGGTGGTGGGTCATCCGGCGCGCGGAGGTGTGCCGGGCCAGCGCCCGGTCGGTGCCGGGGCCGTTCTCGGCGCGGCGCAGCAGCGCGGCGAGGATGACCGCGACGGCCATCTCGTTGGTGTCATCGACCCCGCGCTGCGCGGCGATCCGCCGCGACGCCCGCCAGGTGAAGTCCGCGAACGGCTGCCCGACCACCCCCTGGTGGGTCCAGGGCGCGGTGATCCAGCCGCCCTCGCGGTGGTTGCGGACGAAGACCCGGGAGACGTCGTAGGGGTCGTAGTGGACCTCCCAGCGCCCGCCGCGCGACGCGACACCGGAGTTCGTCGCGGCGTAGCGGCGCAGCTCGGGCGAGTTGTAGGTGCGGTACTCGATCTGGATGCCGGCGTCGGTGATCGCGCGCCAGTCCGCGGGCAGCAGCTCGATGTAGTCCTCGCCGCTCAGCGACACCGACACGTAGCCGGCGGCCGCGACCAGCGCGGCGTAGGCGTCGTTCGGGGACGCGGCCTGATCAGGGTTGAACGGGTGGCGCAGCCCGTCATGTGGCCTGGTCTGCCACCCGGCGATGAGCCACTCGTCGAACAGCTCCTGCAGATCCGGCAGCGACCAGACCGCGCGCTCGGCGACGTCGGCGCCGCGGCGGGTGGTGTCGCGTCCGGTGTAGCCCGACACGTGCTGGCAGAACAGGGTGTTGATCGACTCGAAGGTGCGCTCGACGATCGCCTTGTCGGTAGCGGTCTGCTGGTGGGCCGGTTGCACCGAGATCCCGAGGGTGTCGGCGGCCCGGATGAACACCTCGGACAAGAACACCTTCCCGTGGTCGATGACCACGGTGTCCGGCACGATCACCGGCTTCGCCGCGGTCATGGCCATCCGCGCGTCCAGGCTGACCAGGCGCTGGTGCGGGATCCGCGACGCCGACATCGCCAGCGCGGCGTCCCAGCCCGGGCGCATCGGCTCGGGGACCATCACCCGGGCCAGCAGCAGCGCCGCGTCGACCGCCTTCGCCCCGACCGGGCGCAGCACCCCGGCGCAGATCGTGCGGGTGGCGATGTCGATCGCGAGCACCAGGTCGACCCGGCCGATCACGCCGTCGTCGAGCACCGCCATCACATCCAGCGGGGTCGCGTCGAGCTGGACCTGCTCACCGGGCCGGGCGGCCAGCGTCGCGGTGTAGGCGCCGGCGGGTTTGTTCGCGGTCTGCCGCCGCGTCACCGCCGAGCCGAAGGTGTACTTCCCGGCCGAGAGGACCTCCAGCAGCCGGTAGGACGTCGTCTTCGACGGAATCGCGACCACGCCCGGGCCGTGCTCGTCGTCGAGCAGCTGGCGGATCTGGCGCAGCGCGCGCGACTTCGTGCCCGTCGACGTGCCGGTCTGCGCGGCGATCACCGCCACCGCGGCGGCGACCACGCGGGCGTCGACGTTGCCGGTCGGTTTCGCCGTGCGCGCCTGGCGGGCGTCGATCAGGCCCCAGATGCCCTGGTCACGGTAGCGGCGGCGCATCCGCTCGACCGTGCGGAAGCTCGTCGGTGTGCCTGCCGCGCTCAGCTCGGCGGCCTTGGCCCGCTGACGCCCGTTCAGCGTCGTGGACGCCAGGTCGTACTCGGGCCGCCCGACCGCGTCGTCGGCCGCCTCGGGTGAGCGCCCGGTCTCGATCTCGAGCAGGTGCCGCTCCCAGGTTCGGGCCGCGGCCACCGCCGGCTCCGGCAGCGTGTCGAGCAGGCTGTGCGCCTCGATCCGCGGCGCAGCACCGGCCCCGACCAGCTCGAAGTCCTCGGCGCCCAGCAGGTAGGCCAGCGCGACCACGGTGGTCTGCCCGGCAGCCGACACCAGCCGGATCGTCGCACCCGAGATCGCGACGACGGTGTGTGTGGTCCCGGAGAAGATCACGCGGTCGTCGACCCGCAGCACGTTCGCCCGCTCAACCACGACACCCACCTCCCGCGCCCGAGTCGATGTCCCGGTCGATGTCACGGTCGATGTCCCGGTCGGCCGGCGCGGCGAGCAGCAGGTCAGGGGCACGGTTCTCGCCCCCAGCGGCGGCTGGTGCGGTGGCCACGATCGTGCGGTCCGAGAGCACCAGCGACAGGTCCGCGAGCAGCCGACGGGTCCAGAGCAGGTGGTAGAGCACCGGCAGCGTGGCCAGCGGGTCACCCACGGTCTCCGCGCCGCCCATCAGGGCCTGCGGGCAGGCGAACACCTCCAGCAGATGCTCGGCGACCGTCTCGCTGTAGCAGCGCGGATGCCGATAGCCGGCCAACCACCGCTGGTTGGCCACCACCACGCCCTCGAGCCGGTCCCAGACCGCATAGCGCCAGCCCAGCACCGCGCAGGCCCGGTCCGTCACGTCGAACGCGGCCCGGTCGGTGTCCTCGACCAGCTCCAACGGCCGCGAGTCCAGCACCAGCACCGCGCCCTCGGCGGTGCCGTCGGCCACCTCGACCAGGAAGTCCGGGGCGTGCCGGCGCGCCTTGCCCGCCGCGGTGGTCCAGCACAACCAGAACGGCTGCGACACGATCCGCATCACCGTCGGGTCGAAATCCAGCGCCACCAGGTGATCGGGCTCCACCCACGACTCGAACCCGATGTGCCCGCCCATCGTGGCCGACCAGTACCAGCCCGGGTAGTTCCGCTGCCCGCGATAGGACGGGAACGACCGGACCGGGCGGCCCAGCGCGCTCACCACCTCTGGCAGGAACTTCCACGGCACGCGCCGCTCCAGGCCGTCCTCGGCCACGAACACCGCCTCGACCACCTCAGCCGCACCCGACTGGCCCACCGACGTCTCCTGCCCCGCCCTCACCACCCGCGTGATCTTGCACCGCCACATCCAGTGGGAATCCGCCACCTAGCCCGCCCGGGCGGCGACCGTCTGGTAGGGGGCTGCGGTCGAGCCACATCACACGCCCAGGACCCCCCACGTACGGGGGCGGCACGCGCCAGATCCACCGGGAACCCGCCACCCGCCCCGCCACCCCGGCCGGGACACCGCCAGGTCAGCCGGGAACCGACACAGGGGGCGGCGCCACGGCCGAGTTCGACGACCCCGTCGTCAGACAATACGTT
>JAKDLE010000135.1 GCA_030453005.1 Pseudonocardia sp.
CGCCGCCCGGCGGCTGGGGCCCGCGGCGCGCCTCGGCCGCCGCGCGATCTTGCCCGCGGCCTCGGCGGCGGTGCGAGATGGTGCGAGCCGCTGGGCGCAGATGATGGGCACGAGTGCCGCCGAGGCGCAGCGGCAGGCCGACAGTGCGGCCCGAGCGTTGGGCGGCGTCGGGAGGACCGGCGCAGGCAAGGGCATCCTCGGGTTGTTCACCACGGCGCCCGGCCTCGGCCGGTACACCGACGCACCGGCCTTTCAGCGGTTGCCCTCCGGAGCGTTCCGGGCCGTCCCCGACACCCTCAGACCTGTCGTGCGGGTGACGAGCAAACTGCCCTACGTCGGGATCCTGACGGCGGGAGGGCAGGTCCTGTACGCGTCGCAGACCGATCAGCCGGTCGGCAAGGCGGCGATCGCGGCGACGACGTCGTTCGCGGCGGGTGCGCTGACGACGTCGGCGACCACGACGGCCCTCATCGCAGCGGGCATGGCTGCAGGTCCAGCCGGGTGGGTCGCGGTCGGCGCAGGCACCGCGTTGGCGGTCGGGGTGGGCTACGTGGTCGACGAGTACGGCGACGAGATCGCCGAGTTCAGCCGGGACGCCTGGAACGACACCGTCGGCACGTTGTTCTGACGGCGCACCGTGATGACCCGAGCCGCCCCGTCGCCGCGTCCCGACAGACAGACCGGTCGCCCACGACCTCCACGTGCCCCGGTCGAGGCGTCCTGGACAGAGGTGTGGGGTCAGGCGAAACCGCGACCGTGGGGACGCAGGCTTCCGCCCGCGGACGAGGGGCCGTTGATCGAGTGGCACGGCCAGAGCTGGGTGCTCCTGCTCATGGGGATCGTCGTGGGTTTCGGGGTGCCGGGGTCGGTGTTGCTCTACAACGTCTTCGTGACCGGTGAGGGCTCGGCGTTCTTCACCGACTGGAGCCGTCCCTGGTCGTTGACCGCTGTTCTCGCCGTGCCGTTCGTCGGGGCGCTCCTCCTGTACAACCACGGTCGCCGGGAGTTCGTGGGTGCCGGCGCGGAGTGGGTGTCCGACGGCCACGGGTGGGTGCGCACCTACGAGCTGATCTGGGTCGCGATCGAGATCGACACGAAGCCCTTCCTCTACCTCGTCGACTCCGACCATCGCGCATGTCGTCCGACGCTGGAGTCGGTCCAGCAGAACCGGGACCTGTGGGACCTCGTCTACAACGGGATCCTGCACTCCTTCCAGGAGCGCTACGTCCACACCAACCCGAACGCCCGCCGCATCCTGCAGCTGCACGGCCCGGCGATGCGCAACGACCTGCGCCTCGCCCGGGAGGGCCCCCGACCCGACGAGTTCGTGATCGTCGACCGACCACGCTGGTGGCGCCGGACCCCGCGCCGCTACCGCCGCGGACAGCGCCGCTGACCCTCGAGCTCAGGACGCCGACTCGAACCCGTAGGACGACAGGCGACCCGGTCTCCTCCCGGGCCCGCGCGCCGCCTCCCGATGACGAAGTGCAGGCCGCGCGCGCGGCCGCAGGCGTGAGGCTGCTCCGGGTGTCCCCATCCTGCGACACGCGCGGTGCTCTGGTCTAGAGTCCGCCTCGCGGCCCGACGGGCACCGAACGCCAGTTCGTTGCTGCCCCCACCCGCACGCCGATGGCGCGTGCCTCGTGGGGGATTCCGAGTGGCTCTGGTTCGTGACGACGCCGGCTCGCTGCTGGCCAAGGCCGAGGCGAAGGAGCTGCACGAACTGCTCGCTCAGCAGGCCCGGATCCGCTTCGACGCCGCGACCGGCGTCGGCGAGATCCGGTCCTGGGAGAACAGCCGGCCGCCGTTCCTGGCCGATGTCGTGCCGGCCGGGCTCGGGCACGTGGAGGGACTGCTGGAGCACCGTCTGCCGTACACCCCCAAGCGGGTCGACGCCCTGCTGTGCGGCGTGCACCCGACCACCGGCCGCCCCTCCTACGTCCTGGTCGAGCTCAAGCAGTGGACCACCGCCGAATCCGTCGACACCGATCTGGTCCGGGTCCCGCAGTACGGCGACCAGCCCGTCCTACACCCCGCTGAGCAGGTCCGACGCTACTGCCGGCAGCTCGTCGACTTCACTCCGATGCTCGCCCGCGAGGCGGACGGCGTGTACGGCGTCGCCTATCTGCACAACGCAGACGCCGAGGGCTGGCGGCTCAAGCAGTACCGGGTCGACGGGTACGGCCGCCTCTACACCCGCGACGAGCGGCAGGCGCTGATCGACCGTCTGCGGGCCCTGCTGAGCCCCGACCCGCAGACCCACTCCGACGCCCGACAGGCCGCCGACGACCTACTGCGGGCTTCCACCACGCCGTCCAGGCAGTTGCTGCAGCACGCCGCGGCCGAGGTACGCAACCGTCAACAGTTCGTCCTCCTCGACGAACAGCAGGTGGCCTACGCCACCGTGGAGCAGGCGGTCGAACTGGCGAAGGACGAGAACACCAAGACCGTGGTGATCGTGCTCGGCGGCGCCGGCTCGGGGAAGAGCGTGGGCGCGCTGAGCCTATTGGGCGACCTCTCCCGGGCCGGGCGGCGCGTCATGCACGCCACCGGCTCCAGCTCGTTCACCAACACGTTGCGCAAGATCGTCGTCGGCTCGCGCAGCACCCGCGTGCAACAGCTGTTCGTGTTCTTCAACAGCTTCATCGGCGAGGAGAAGAACTCGCTCGACGTCCTGATCTGCGACGGCCGAGACGTCGCTGCACGCGCGCCTGGCCGGCCCACTGCACGACCTGCACGGGAGCGCGGCGCAGGTGCCCGACCCGGGCCCGGCGTTCCCGGTCTGCGCTGTCGCGGACGTCCCGTGGCGGTCGACGCTCGCCGCCACCGTCCTCGGCCTGACCGCGACCGGGACCGTGGACACCGCGTTCCGTGCACGCCTGGCCGAGCTCCGCCGCACACTCGACCGCGACCTGGCCGAGGTCGAGGCCGTACTCGCACAGGACTGGTGCGACGCCGAGGTCCGCGAGCGCGCCGACGCGACCCGCTCGCGATGCGATGCGATGCGCTGCGCCCTCGACGACGACGGGCAGCGCGCCACCACCCGCGTGCGCGACGCCGTTCGGGCCGCGGCCGAGAGCCTGGGGTCCGGGTCATGGCGGCTCACGGTGCAGGACGTGGCCCGGCAGAGCGACCACCACAGCCAGTGGTCACGGGCCCGCCGCACGGCGGTGGAGGGCTTCGTTGCCGCCTGGCGCCAGGCCGGGACCGAAGGGGCGGCCGCGGCGAGCTGGACCCAGGCCGAGAAGTGCCTGCGCACCCTGCAGACCCAGCTGCGGCGGCAGCGCACCGAGGACCTCCAGGCGATGGCCGCCACCACGGTGCACGCGCTTCTGCACGACGTCGGCCTGCGAATCACCGGGTTGTCGGTGCAGGAGACCAAGGCCGCGGTGACGATCACCGACGCGTCCGGCGAACCGGTTCGGCTGTCGATGCTCAGCGCCGGGCAGCGCAACGCCCTGCTACTCGCCCCGCTGCTGGCGGTGTCACGGGGTGGGCCGTTCGGCTTTCTGGTGCTCGACGACCCCGTGCACGCGTTCGACCAGGTCCGGGTCGACCGGCTCGCCCAGCTGATTCACGACCTCGCCGCGGAGCGCCGGGTGATCGTGCTGACCCACGACGAGCGCCTCAAAGAACACCTGCTGGCCCGCTCCCCCCGCTACAACGCCCGCGCCGTCACCCGCGACCACGCCACGGGGTCGGTGACCGAGGGCCCGACGCACGACATGTGGCGGGTACTGCTCGACGACGCGCGCGTGACCTGGAAGCTGGCGCCGAAACCGGAGAACACGACCGTCACGGCGACCGACCTCGTGCGCGGGATGTGTCGGATGGCGCTCGACGACGCTCTGCGCGGATCGTCCTCCAGCAGGCGGTACTCGCCCGGCGCGATCCCGACCTTGATCTGGCCCACCTCGACGGGCAGATGCGGACGCGGGACCGGATCGGTGCGGTCAAGGACCTGCACCCGAGTCACCCTCAGGTCGTCGCGGCCGAACCGATCGTCGAACCGCACCTCGACGACTGGAACCGGGCGGCGCACGGCGGCCTGCCGAGCTCCGCGGTGCAGCAGAGCGAGATCGACGCGGCCGAGGCCGGGTGCCGCGCCCTGCTGGGCATCGGGTGAGCAACGCGGCGACCCACCGCCGACACCAGGTGATCGGCCTGCGGATCCGGCTCGAACGAGTGGCCGTCGGTGCCTTCACGGCCGTCTGCTGCCCGAAGAAGCCGCCCCGGGCGTCGAGCATCGAGACCCGCCTGCTGTTCCTGGTCGGGCTCGTCGAGGACTCCCGCGGGCCCGGGGTACACCGCCTGGCCCGCCTCGGCCAGCACGTCTACCGCCGTACCTCCGACGTGCTGCACGGCCGGACCAACGCACTCGACCTGAGCGACGTCGTGGCGGACGAGTGGCGGGCCGTCGTCGCCGACATGGAGAAGGTCCTGGGTGACGCAGCGGGACCGGTCGAGCGGAGGCCTCACTGACGCACGAACCGCACCGGCTCGTCGAGGACGTCCGCCGCACGGTCGAGATCGGCGAGCCGGGCGGCCAGGGTCGCTTCCGCGAGGCGCCGCGGGAGGGCCTCGGAGAACTTGAGTCCTTCCAGCGCCCGGTCGTCGACCTCGGGCAGGCACAGCCGCTGCGCCGCGTCGACGGTGCCGGCACGCCATTCGTCGACGCTCAGATCGTTGCGGAGCCGGATCGAGACGTCGTCGAACCGCTGCACGCCGTCGGTGAGCTCGGAGAGGGTCGCGGCCAGCGTGGCGTTGGCGCGGTGTCCGGCCCAGGTCCACCAGCGCAGGTCCGCTCCCCGCGCGGTGATCACCGTGCCGCCGGGGTGGACGGTGCTCAGCTCCGCGGAACGGACGTCGGCCAACACCTTCTGCGCCCGCCCGGTGAGTCGCACGTGCGGGTCGTCGCCGAGCAGCACAGCGCGCACCGAACGGGTCAACGCGAACCCGGCTCCGCCCACGCCGCCGGTGTGCCAACGGGCCCGGCCGCCGTGCTCGACCGCCTCGACGAAGCACCGCTTGCGGGTCCAGTCGATCCAGGTCACCCGCCAGCTCCGGCCCGCGAGCAGGAGCAACCGTGGCCCCTGCACCCGGTCGGTGAGCAGCGAGGGGTCGGCGAGGCCGATCTCGCGCCTACCCTCGATGACGGTGAACTGGGGTGGGGCCGTGAACACCGTTGTCATGCCCATGAAGTGCCGCCTGCCGAACTTCTCCTCGGCCCGCGGTCCGATGAGCACCAGCTCGCCGTCGCGCTCCACGAAGCCCTCGGCGACGAGGTGCGCCATGATCGGCTCGGCGCCGGCGTCGAACGGCGCGAGGCTGTTCCACTCCTGTGCCCACAGGGCGCGGCCCACGGCGCCCTCCTGCAGGCAGCGGGCCAGCAGTTGCTGGGCGACGATGTGCCGCGGCTCCGGCGGCGGGGTGACCGGCTCGACGTAGCCGGTCCCCCACAGCCGCAGCAGCCCGGCCGCCCACAGCAGTGATCGCTCGTCGAGGGCCAGGAACAGGCAGTTGCGGGTGGATCCGGCTCGTCGCCCGGAGCGGCCGAGTCGTTGCAGGAACGACGCGACCGAGCCGGGTGCGTTGATCTGGACGACCCGGTCGAGGTCGCCGACGTCGATGCCCAGTTCCAGCGTGGAGGTGGACACGATGACGCAGTCGCGCGCCTCGCTGAACGCCGCCTCGGAGCGGCGCCGCTCGTCGACCGAGAGCGACGCGTGCGACAGGAACGTGGTGATCCCGCGCTCCCGCAACGCCGCACCGAGCTTCTCCACCAGCGCCCGGCTGTCGCAGAACACCAACCGCTTCTCGCCGCGGTGCAGGGCGGCGAGCACCGTGGCCGCGTTGTCGACGGATCCGACGTGATCGAGCTCGACGTCCACTGCGGCGGAGCTGCTCACCGGGGGCGCGACGACCGCCGCCTGCCGGGTGCCCCGACCCGATCCCTGCAGCCAGGTGAGCAGCTCGGCTGGATTGCCGACGGTCGCCGAGAGCCCGACGCGCTGCACCGGGCGGCCGGCGATCCTGGTCAGCCGTTCGCACACGGCGAGCAGGTGCCAACCGCGGTCGTCACCGGCGAACGCGTGCACCTCGTCGACGACGATCGCCCGTAGGCCTGCGAAGAACCGCCGGTGCTCGACCTTCGTGCTGACGAGCATCGCCTCGATCGACTCCGGCGTGGTGAGCAGGACGTCCGGCTGTTCCCGCAGGGTTCGTCGCCGGGCTGAGGCACCCACGTCGCCGTGCCATACCGCGACGCTGCGCCCCACCCACGCGGCGTAGGTCTCCAGGCGAGGGGTGAGGTTGTTGAGCAGCGCCTTGAGTGGGCAGACGTAGAGCATCGAGGTGCCGGTCCAGCCGCCCCGCTCCATCGCGGTGAGCAGCGGGAACATCGCCGCCTCGGTCTTGCCGCCCGCCGTGGGGGCGAGCAGGACGGCGTCGTCACCGGCCAGGAGGGGCTCGACGGCGTCGTTCTGCAGCGGTCGCAGGGTCCGCCAGCCCAGCGTGTTGACGATGTGGTGGGCGAGGACCGGGGCGAGCCGGTCGACGCTCACGGGATGTCCAGATCGATGTCCCCGGCGCTGGTGGGCGCAGCGCTGGTGGGCGCAGCGGGGGTGGGCGCAGCGGCGTTGCGTTCGATCTCGGTCAGCTCGGCTGCACTGAGGGTGAGCGCGTAGTGCACCCGGGGATCGAAGTCGGGGTGCTCGTCGACGCGGTCGAGGACGTCTCCCACGAGCTTGCGCAGGAACAGCCGGGGCGCGATCCCCACCTTGCCACCCAGCTCCCCGGTCAGCGCCCGGGCCAGCTCGTCGACGTAGGCGTCGTCGACCCGGGCGACGACCCGGTCCGGGTTGTGGGCGACGCCCGTGTAGAGGTCGCGGACGGTGCGTCCGAGCTCGCCGAGGCGCGGCAGGTCGAAACCGGTCAGGCGCAGCTGCACGGCGCGGGGCGAGTCGAAACGGGGGTCGGTGGACAGGTCGGTCGCGAGCCGTTGCGCGAGCGGCGGCAGGCGTTGCACCCCCTGCTGCCCGTCGAAGAACGCAGGCGTGCCGGTGATGACCAGGAACAGGCCGGGGAAGCGTTCGGCGTCGAGTTCGTCGAGGAGCTGGCGCAGCGCGTTGAGGCCCTTCTCGCGGACGTCGCCGCGGACCCGTGCCACGGTCTCGATCTCGTCGAGGACCAGCAGCAGGCCGGGGTGCCCGCAGTCACGCAGCACGGTGAGCAGGCCCGCGAGGAATCCGAGAGCACCGAAGTGGTCGAGGTCGCCG
>JAKDLE010000136.1 GCA_030453005.1 Pseudonocardia sp.
GGTGCGCGAACACCCCGGCGACGATGTCGTTGCCGGTGAGCGCGGTGATGCCGCGTCCCAGCACGAGGAAGAAGGGGCCGTACGGGGCCCCGGTGTCCCGCCAGATCGTGGGGATCGACCGCACCAGCGGGTCGTCGACGCCGAACGCCTCGGCCGGGCCGAGCGTGTACGGATCGAGCCCGCGAGCCAGCGTGGCGCTCTGCGCGAGGTAGCTGTACACGTCACGGGAGAACAGCGGCGGCGCCAGCGCGAGCGGGATGGCCCACAGCACGGCCGTGCGCGCGAGCTGCCCGGGGTCCGGCGCGGGGGCGACGGCCCCCCGGTGGTGCAGCATCCGGCCGATCCACAGCCAGGCGAGTACGACCATGCCGATGCCCGCGTAGGTGACGGCGATGGCGAGGGTGGCGTTGCGGCTGGGCAGGCTGAGCACCCGGATCCCGAACAGCGGGTTGGGGACGGGCAGCGCGCCCGCCCCCAGTGCCCCGACGGCCATGAGCAGCGCACCGGTGAGGCCGAGCAGCCGGGCGGTGCGGCTGGGATCGCGAGGCCGGCCGGGATCGCGAGGCCTGCCGGGATCGCCGGGCGCGGCCGGGTGCCGCCCTCCGTCGACGCGCGGGGCGTCCACCCCCTGTTCCGTCACGGGCAGCAGGGTATCCAGCCTCTCCGACAGTGAACCGCCTCACCCGAACGGCAGCCCGACTTTGCCGTCCCCGCCCATATAGGCAACACTGGCGTTGTGAAAAGCACCGGTACGCCCGTCGAGGGCTCAGGTATGCCCGCTTCAGGTGTGCCCGCGGACGGGGGGACCCGGGAGGCGGTGGCACGCCTGCTCATGGAGCAGGGCCCCATCACCGCCGCGCAGGTCGCGGCGGCTCTGGAGCTGTCCTCGCCCGCCGTCCGTCGTCATCTCGACGCGCTGCTCGCCGACGGTGAGGCGTACGCCCGCGCGGCCACCCGCCGGGCCCCCCGTGGTCGCGGCCGCCCGGCGCGGCAGTACCTGCTCACCGACGCGGGTCGGGCCCGGTTCGGCCACGGCTACGACGACCTCGCAGTCGCGGCGTTGCGCTACCTCGCCGAGCACGGCGGGCCCGACGCCGTCGCGGGCTTCGCGCAGAGCCGAGTCGAGGAGCTGCTCGGCGACGGCGTCGCGCAGATCGAGGCGGCGCAGGGGGCCGACGCCCGCACCGAGGCGCTGGCCACGGTGCTCACGGCCCGCGGGTACGCCGCCCAGGCCCGCGACGCAGGCTACGGCGATCACCGCAGCGTGCAGCTGTGTCAGCACCACTGCCCGGTCGCGCACGTCGCGACCGAGTTCCCGGCCCTGTGCGAGGCCGAGACGACCGCGTTCGCGGAGCTGCTCGGCACCCACGTGCAACGCCTTGCCACCATTGCCCGCGGCGACTCCGCGTGCACCACACACATTCCGTTGGACGCTCCCGAACTCCATCGGAAGGTGACCACCACGACTTCGGGGCTCCGCCCCGGGGCAACGATCCCGAGAGGGAGGCAGTCCGAATGACGACCGCTCCTGAAACACTCACCCAGGAGGAGACGCTCGCGACGCTCGGCCGCTACGACTTCGGCTGGAGTGACCCGGACGCCGCTGGCGCCACGGCACGTCGGGGCCTGTCCGCCGACGTCGTCGCCGACATCTCCGCGCTCAAGAGCGAGCCGCAGTGGATGCTCGACTTCCGCCTCAAGGCGCTGGGGATGTTCGAGAAGAAGCCGATGCCGCGTTGGGGCTCGGACCTGTCGGGCATCGACTTCGACAACATCAAGTACTTCGTGCGCTCCTCGGAGAAGCAGGCGGCCACCTGGGACGACCTGCCCGCCGACATCAAGAACACCTACGACAAGCTGGGCATCCCCGAGGCCGAGAAGGCCCGCCTGGTCTCCGGTGTCGCCGCGCAGTACGAGTCCGAGGTCGTCTACCACTCGATCCGTGAGGACCTCGAGGAGCAGGGTGTCCTGTTCCTCGACACCGACACGGCGCTGCGCGAGCAGCCGGAGCTGTTCCGCGAGTACTTCGGCTCGGTCATCCCCAGCGGCGACAACAAGTTCTCCGCGCTGAACTCCGCGGTGTGGTCGGGTGGCTCGTTCATCTACGTGCCGCCGGGCGTGCACGTCGACATCCCGCTGCAGGCCTACTTCCGGATCAACACCGAGAACATGGGCCAGTTCGAGCGCACGCTGATCATCGTCGACGAGGGTGCCTACGTGCACTACGTCGAGGGGTGCACGGCGCCGATCTACACCTCGGACTCCCTGCACTCGGCCGTCGTGGAGATCATCGTGAAGAAGGGCGGCCGCTGCCGCTACACGACGATCCAGAACTGGTCGAACAACGTCTACAACCTGGTGACCAAGCGGACCAAGGCCTACGAGGGCGCCACGATGGAGTGGGTCGACGGCAACCTCGGCTCCAAGGTCACCATGAAGTACCCGGCCGTCCTGCTGATGGGCGAGCACGCCAAGGGCGAGGTGCTCTCCGTCGCGTTCGCGGGCGAGGGCCAGCACCAGGACGCGGGCGCGAAGATGACCCACCTGGCGCCGCACACGTCGTCCACGATCATCTCGAAGTCGGTGGCGCGGGGCGGGGGCCGCACGTCCTACCGCGGCCTGGTCCGGGTCAACCCGAACGCGCACCACTCGCGGTCCACCGTGAAGTGCGACGCGCTGCTGGTCGACACGATCAGCCGTAGCGACACCTACCCCTACGTCGACGTCCGCAACGACGACGTCTCGATGGGGCACGAGGCCACGGTCTCGAAGGTGAGCGACGACCAGCTCTTCTACCTGATGAGCCGCGGTCTCACCGAGGACGAGGCCATGGCGATGGTCGTGCGCGGGTTCGTCGAGCCCATCGCGCGCGAGCTGCCCATGGAGTACGCACTGGAACTCAACCGGCTCATCGAGCTGCAGATGGAGGGCTCCGTCGGCTCCGTCGGATGACGGCAGAAGTCACCGGTCTCGCGCCAGAACTGGCCGGGGCCAAGGAGGGTCAGGGCTCGAAGCCCCTGACCAGTGCGAGCGAGCGCTTCACCTCCTATGACGTGGAGGCCTTCGAGGTCCCCAGCGGCCGGGAGGAGAACTGGCGGTTCACCCCGCAGCGCAGGCTGCGCGGGCTGCACCAGACCACCACGTTCGACGCCGCGCCCACCGTCTCGGTCACCGAGACGGCCGGGGTGACGGTCGAGATCGTCGCGCGCGACGACTCGCGGATCGGCGAGGGCGGCGTGCCCGCCGACCGCGTCGCCGCGGCCGCGTGGTCGGCGTTCACCACCGCCACGCTCGTCACGCTCGACGGCAGCCCCGACCCGGTCACCGTGCGCGTCACGGGCCCGGGCGAGGGCGTCGTCGCGGCCGGGCACCTGCAGATCCGCACCACGCCGAACGCGCAGGCCACCGTGGTGGTCGAGCACAGCGGCTCCGGCACGCTGGCCGACAACCTCGAGGTCGTGGTGGCCGACGGCTCCACGCTGCACCTCGTCGTCACCGAGGAATGGGCCGACGACGCCGTGCACGCGGGCGCGCACCACATCTGCGTCGGCCGCGACGCCACGCTGCGCGGTGTCGCCGTGCAGCTCGGCGGCGACCTGGTCCGCATCGTGTCGACGGTGGACTACCGCGGCCCCGGCGGCGACGCCGAGCTGCTGGGCCTCGGCTACGCGGACGCGAAGCAGCACCTGGAGCAGCGGCTGCTGGTGGACCACGGCTTTCCGAACTGCACGAGCAACGTGCTCTACAAGAACGCGCTGCAGGGCGACGGGGCGCACACCGTGTGGATCGGCGACGTGCTGATCCGGGCGGCCGCGGAGAACACGGAGACCTTCGAGTTCAACCGCAACCTCGTGCTCACCACCGGCGCCCGCGCCGACTCGGTGCCGAACCTGGAGATCGAGACCGGCGAGATCGTCAGTGCCGGGCACGCCAGCGCCACCGGCCGCTTCGACGATGAGCAGCTGTTCTACCTGCAGAGTCGCGGCATCCCCGAGGACGCGGCGCGGCGGCTCGTCGTGCGCGGGTTCTTCGGCGAGATCCTGTCCAAGATCACCCTGCCCGAGCTGCGCGAGCGTCTGGAAGCGGCGATCGAGGCCGAGCTCGCCGTCACCGGCGTCTGACGCCCCCCAACCACCACGGAGTAGTCACACAATGTCCACCTTGGAGATCAAGGACCTGCACGTCTCGATCGCGGTCGACGGCGGCACCAAGGAGATCCTCACCGGCGTCGACCTCACGATCCGCGCGGGCGAGACCCACGCGATCATGGGGCCGAACGGCTCGGGCAAGTCCACGCTCGCCTACGCGATCGCCGGGCACCCGAAGTACGAGGTCACCTCCGGCTCGATCACCCTCGCCAGTGACGACGGTGGCCGGGTCGACGTGCTGTCGATGACCGTTGATGAAAGGGCCCGTGCCGGCCTCTTCCTCGCCATGCAGTACCCGGTCGAGGTCCCCGGCGTGTCCACCGCCAATTTCCTGCGCTCCGCGGCCACCGCCGTGCGGGGCGAGGCGCCCAAGCTGCGCACCTGGGTCAAGGAGGTCAAGGGTGCGATGTCCGACCTCGACATCGACCCCGCGTTCGTCGACCGCAACGTCAACGAGGGCTTCTCCGGCGGCGAGAAGAAGCGCCAGGAGGTGCTGCAGCTCGCGCTGCTCCGCCCGAAGTTCGCGGTGCTCGACGAGACCGACTCCGGCCTCGACGTCGACGCGCTGCGCGTCGTCTCCGAGGGCGTGAACCGCTACCGCGCGGGCGGCGAGACCGGTGTCCTACTGATCACGCACTACACGCGGATCCTGCAGCACATCACGCCCGACCGCGTGCACGTGTTCGCCGGGGGCAAGGTCGTCGAGTCCGGTGGCCCCGAGCTGGCCGACGAGCTCGAGCGCAGCGGGTACGAGCGCTTCACGAAGGTCGAGGCCGCGGTCGGATGACCCTCGATGTCGCCAAGCTCAGGGGCGACTTCCCCATCCTGGCGCGCACCGTCCGCGGCGGGCGGCCCCTGGTCTACCTCGACTCCGGGGCCACCTCGCAGCGCCCGCGCCAGGTGCTCGACGCCGAGCGCAGCTTCCTCGAGCAGCACAACGCCGCCGTGCACCGCGGCGCGCACCAGCTGGCCGAGGAGGCCACCGACGCCTACGAGTCGGCTCGGGCGCGCATCGCCGCGTTCGTCGGCGCCGACCCGGGCGAGGTGGTGTTCACCAAGAACGCCACCGAGGGCATCAACCTGGTGGCCTACGCCATGGGGAACGCAGCCGGGTTCCCCGGCGCGGAGCGCTTCGAGATCGGCCCCGGTGACGAGATCGTGGTCACCGGCCTGGAGCACCACGCCAACCTGGTGCCGTGGCAGGAGCTGTGCCGTCGTACCGGGGCCACGCTGCGCTGGTACGGCGTCACCGACGAGGGTCGTGTGAATCTCGGCTCCCTCGAACTGACGCCCAACACGAAGATCCTCGCCGTGTCGCACCAGTCCAACGTGCTCGGCACGATCCTGCCGGTGGCGGAGCTGACGCGGCGGGCGCACGAGGTCGGGGCGCTGGTGCTGCTCGACGCGTGCCAGTCGGTGCCGCACATGCCGGTGAACCTCGGCTCGCTCGGCGTCGACTTCGCCGTCTTCTCCGGGCACAAGATGCTCGGGCCGTCGGGAGTCGGCGTGCTCTACGGGCGGGCGGAGCTCCTCGCGGCGATGCCGCCGTTCCTCACCGGCGGGTCGATGATCGAGATGGTGCGGATGGAGGGGAGCACGTACGCTCCGCCGCCGCAGCGGTTCGAGGCGGGCGTGCCGATGACGTCGCAGGCCGTGGGTCTGGCGGCGGCCGTCGACTACCTGGGCCACATCGGCATGGACGTCGTGGCGGCCCACGAGCGGGAGCTCACCGCACTCGCCATCGACGGGCTCTCCGCGGTCCCCGGCGTGCGGATCGTCGGTCCGACCGACCTCGTGGACCGCGGCGGCGCCGTGTCGTTCGTGGTGGACGGGGTGCACGCCCACGACGTCGGCCAAGTGCTCGACGACCGCGGTGTCGCGATCCGGGTGGGGCACCACTGCGCGTGGCCGCTGCACCGCCGGTTCGGCGTGGCCGCCACCGTGCGTGCCTCCTTCCACGTCTACAACACGCCCGACGAGGTCACCGCGTTGGTCGAGGGCGTGCAGGCGGCCCGCGAGTTCTTCGGAGTGTGAGTGAGATGCAGCTCGAACAGATGTACCAGGAGATCATCCTGGACCACTACCGCACGCCCCACGGCTCCGGACTGCGCGAGCCGTTCGACGCCGAGTCGTTCCAGATCAACCCCACCTGCGGCGACGAGATCACCCTGCGCGTGCGGCTAGACGCCGGCACAGTGGCGGACGTGTCCTACGAGACGCTCGGCTGCTCCATCAGCCAGGCCTCGGCGTCGGTGCTCACCGACCTCGTCGTCGGGCGCTCCGTCGAGGACTCGTTGCGGATCCTCGCCGCGTTCCAGGAGATGGCGCAGGGGCGCGGCCAGGTCACCCCCGACGAGGACGTGCTCGGCGACGGCGTCGCCTTCGCGGGCGTCGCGAAGTACCCCGCGAGAGTCAAGTGTGCGCTGCTCGGCTGGATGGCGTTCAAGGACGCGGTCGTCCGGACCGAGCGGAGCGAAGGCGGAGCGAGCAGTGAGACCGCCGATCCCAAGGAGGCAACAGCATGAGTGAGACGACCGAGACCGAGGACGTCGTCCGCGGCGCCGCCGGGATGCCCGAGCCGCCCGCCCAGCCGGCTGCGTCCGACCCGTCGGTCGACGATCTCGAGGAGGCCATGCGCGACGTGGTCGACCCCGAGCTGGGCATCAACGTCGTCGATCTAGGCCTGGTGTACGGCATCGCGGCCACCGACGGCGTCGCCACCATCGACATGACGCTGACGAGCGCGGCGTGCCCGCTCACCGACGTCATCGAGGAGCAGACCCGCTCGGCCCTCACCGGCGGCGGGTCCGGCGGCCTGGTGAACGACATCAAGATCAACTGGGTCTGGATGCCGCCGTGGGGCCCCGACAAGATCACCGAGGACGGCCGCGAGCAGCTGCGTGCCCTGGGCTTCCGCGTCTGATCTGAGCGGACTTCACGACGAACGGGGCTGCCGTCGGACACGGTTCCGGCGGGGTCCCGTCTCGTCGTCTCGGGGAGGTGGCTGCGGGGTCGGCGGCCGAAGCGGCCTGCATGGATGACTCCCTGCACAGGCGACTCCCTGCACACAGGCGACTCACAGCACCCCCGCTCGGCGGCGGCGAGCACCGCCCCGGAGCGGCGGTCAC
>JAKDLE010000001.1 GCA_030453005.1 Pseudonocardia sp.
GGCGGGTCATCAGCGTGGCGCCGCCGTGGCGGGGCCGGCCGGGGCCGCGGCTGCGGCTGGGCACGGGTGGGAACGATCACCGTGGGCGGCCGGGGCGCACGCGGTCCTCGCCCACGCGCAGCTGCGGCGCGCCGCCCCCGGACATGCCCTGCGCGCCGCGGCGGCCGGGCTGCGGGTCGCTCCCGACGACCTGGACCCGGTGATCCGGTTCGCGCTGCGCAGCGCCCGCGGCGCAGCCCAGTTCGACACCGGCGACCGGACCGCGGGACTGCTGGAGCTGCAGCAGGCCCGCGCAGCGATCGGCGACGTCGTGGTGCCCGCGGCGCTCGGCGCGGCCGCGGCCCTGTTCGAGCACCACGCTGCGCTGACGCTCGGCCACCCCACGGCAGCGGCCGGGGCCGCCAGCTGGCTCTTCGGCCGCGAACCGGCCGGTCCCGAGCTGGTGCTCATGCGGGCGCGGTCCGAGGCTGTCGTCGGGTCGCACCGGGCGGTGCGCGCGGCCGCCGCCGTGCTGCTCGATGGAACCACCACCCGCCCCCTGCTCGCCCACACGGTCGCCGAGGCGTGGCTGCTGGAGGCCGGTGCCGCCCTCGACGAGGGCGACCGTACCGGCGCCCGGCACGCGCTGCACGCCGCGCTGGCGTGCGCAGAGCCGCTCGACGTGCTGCGTCCCTTCGCCCTGGCCGGACGGGGTGTCCGTGCGCTGCTGGTCGATCAGCTCGGCGGGGTCGAGGAACCGGCCGCATTCGCCGTCCGTGCTCTCAGGGCCCGGCAGCGGACCGGGCTTCCGGCGGTGACCCCGCTCAGCGCCCGCGAGCGCGACGTCCTGACCCGGCTTCCGTCGCTGCGTAACCTCGACGAGATCGCCGACGATCTCGCGGTCTCGGTCAACACGATCAAGAGCCATGTCCGGGCCATCTACGGCAAGCTCGGGGTCAGCACACGACGTACCGCGGTCCTCACCGCACATGAGCAGGGCCTGCTGGTGTGAGCCGCGTTCGCGGTCGACGTCCTCCGGCGACTGTCCGGCCCCCTGCTACCCGGCGAGCATGAGACGCATCTCATCCCCGGAGAGGGAGGTCCACTCACCCAGGTCGGAGCCATGGTCTGCGATGGACACGGGCGGAGGTCGCGGGCGACGATGCGGATCCCTGGCAGCAAGACGGCGGTGCCGGAACTACCCCTCGAACACATCCCGCGGCTGGCGTTGCTAGGGCAGTTGGACCGCGCGGCTGCCGGGCAGATCGTCGTCGTGAGTGCCCCGCCCGGGTACGGCAAGACGCTGCTGCTCGCCGAGTGGGAACGCCGCAGTGGCGGTCCGGGCACGGCGTGGGTCAGCCTCGACCATGACGACGACGACCCACGCCGCTTCTGGGCGGCTGTGCTGGCGGCGCTCAGGGGCATGCCCGCACTGCCGTCGGACAGCGCGCTGCACCGGGTCGGCACCGCAGCCGTCGGGGACGGCGGCGACCTCGTCGACGAGCTGGCCGAAGCGCTCGACGTCCTCGACCCGCCGATCCGACTGGTACTCGCCGATGTCCACGAGGGGACGGCGCGGGAGCCGCTGCGGGACCTCGCGCGGCTGGGCCGGCGTCGCCCCCGGGGTCTGCGGCTGGTGTTGTCGAGCCGGGTGGACCCGCCGCTCGCGCTGCCGCGGCTGCGGCTGGAGGGCCGGTTGCACGAGCTGCGCGCAGACCGGCTGCGGTTCGGCGTCGACGATGCCGCGGCGCTGCTGCAGGCGACCGGGCTCGACCTCACACCGGCACAGGTCGACCTCCTGCACCGGCGGACCGACGGCTGGGTGGCCGGACTGCGACTGGCCGCCCTCGCACTGCGGCGCTCCGACGACACCGACGCCTTCCTGGCCCACTTCTCCGGTGACGAGCGCTCGGTCGCCGAGTACCTGACCGGCGAGGTCCTCTCCGGCATGCCCCGGGACGCGCACGATCTCCTGCGTGCGGTCAGCGTGTGCTCCCGGCTGCCGGCCGCGCTCGCCGTCGAGCTGACCGGTCGTCCGGACGCGGGCGTGGTGCTCGAGGACCTGGGGCGCGAGACGGCGATGGTCGAGCGCACCGCCCACGGGGGGCACCGCCTGCACGCCCTGCTCCGGTCCTATCTCGTCGCCAACCTGAAGCATCGCCGCCCCGCAGCGCACCGTCGGCTGCAGGTGACGGCGGCCCGCTGGTGGGCCGACAATGGTGAGGCGGCGCACGCCCTGCGCCACGCCGAGCGGGCCGGTGACAGCGCGCTGCTCGCGGAGCTGCTGCGCCGATACGGCGTGCTCCTGCTGCTCAACGGCGAGCTCGAACCGCTGCGCCGTGGCCTGGCCGCAGTGGGGCCCGCCGGTCGCGCGGCGGACCCGTGGCTCGCGCTCATCGCGGCGATCACGCATCTCGGGGAGCGGGAACTGCCTGCCGCGGCAGCCGAGCTGGCACACGCGCGGCGGGCCTGGCCCGCGATACCCGACCCGGGCCTCGACGCGCTGCGCACCAGCGCAGAGCTCCTCGCCGAGGGCATGGGGCTCCCGGTCGTCGCCCAGCCGGCGACAACGACCGGACCTGGTTCGTCCGGGCCCGAGATGGTGGCGCTGCTGCACGTGAGCCGGGGCGTAGCGGGGCTCGCCGCCGGAGTCGACGGACTCGACGCCGCGCGGGCCGAGCTCGAGCTGGCCCTGGAGCTGGCCCGCCGCAACGAGCTGGGCTTCCTGGAGGTGCAGAGCCTGTCGCTGCTCGCGATGCTGGCGGGCGTGCGGGGCGACCATCGCGGGATGGTCGCGGCGGCGGAGGACGCCGTGGCCGCGGCGGCCGGCTGCGGCCGGCATCCGTCAGCATGGTCAGCGGGTGCGTCGGCCATGCTCGCCTACCACGAGCTGCTCGCCGGTGACCCGTCTGCGGCCCGCGCGCGCGCCGCGGGGTCCCTCGACGGCGCCGACCCGTTGCCGCCCGAGGCGGCCTACACGCTGCACGTCGTGCACGGCACCGCGCTCGCCGACCAGGGCGAGCGCGCCCGCGGCCTCGCCGAGACCCGGGCCGCCCGTGCTCATGTCGGCGACACGGGCGGGTCACCGGCGCAGCTCGCAGCGCTCGCGGTCCTCGAGCACCGGACGGCTCTGCTGCACGGCAACCACGGGGCAACCGCCGAGGTCGCGCAGTGGCTGGAGCGGCGGGTCGGCCGCGTCGGCGAGGTCGTGCTGCTGCACGCCTGGACGGAGGCCGCTGCCGGGCGGCACGAGGCCGCCCGTACCGCGGTGGCGCCGCTGAGCTCCCGGGCGGTGCCGGCCCTGCTGCCACACACCGGGATCGAGGTGCACCTCATCGAGGCCGAGGCCGCCCTGTCCGCAGGAGACCCTCGGGGGGGCTGGGCGGCCCTGGACGCGGCGCTCGCCGAAGGCGAGGTGGTCGACGTCGTCCGCCCGTTCGCGCTGGCCGGGCCACGCACCCGGGAGCTGCTGGCCACGCGATCGGCATCGAACGGGAACCGGCGCTTCGCCGCCCGCGTGGACGCCGCACGTGCGGCGGTGCTCGCCGACGCCGCAAGCATGCTCAGTGAACGGGAGTTGGTCGTGCTCGAGCTGCTGCCGTCCCTGCTCAACGCCGGGGAGATCGCGGCCGAACTGACGGTGTCGGTCAACACGGTGAAGAGCCACATCCGCTCCATCTACGCCAAGCTCGCCGTGTCGACCCGACGTGACGCCGTGCAGCGCGCCCACGAGCGGGGCCTGCTGCCGTGATCGTGCACGCCTCGTTCACCTGGTGTGGGTGAGGACGCGATCCGGCCCGAGCACGAGGCTGAGGGGCACCGGTGGAGGTGTGCAGGGCCGCCGCCGAGGACCCGAGGGAGGCGGCCGTGCCCGACACACGGTACGAGATCCGGGTGACCGGCCGGTTGTCCGAGCGTGCCAGGGATGCGTTCCTCGGGATGGAGGTCGTCGAGGTTCCCACCGAGACCGTCATCAGCGGCCCGGTCGACGACGGTGGGCACCTCGACACCGTGCTGGCCGTGATCCAGTCCTTGGGTCTGCATGTGGTGTCGGTGCAGCGGGTCTCCGGGGACACCCGACCGCGCTAGCCAATCCGAAAATGGCCGGGGACGGGCGAACGGGATCACCGTCTCGGCGTCAGGCTGATATCGAGTCGGGGATGGGCGCAGGCGTGACGTCGTGAGGCGATGACGTGGCCGAACGACAGCAGAACACCGCCGCCGGGTGTGCCCGATGGCGGTGTCCTGCCAGCCGCTGCGCCGATCGCGGCGGCCGCGGTCAGGTGCGTACTGGTGCCGATGCGATGCGCATCTCACGCCCGTGCACGGTGAGGGCGAAGATCACGAGGACGTCGACGGTGATGATGATCGTCGACCACACCGGGTAGGCCGCGATGAAGGTCAGGTTCAGTACGGCGCTGATCAGTGCCAGGACGACGCCGACCGTACGTGCCGCGATGTTGCCGGTCAGGACCCCGCCTCCGCTCACCGCGATCAGGACACCGAGCAGGAGATGTGTCCACCCCCATGTGGTGTAGTCCACTGCCACCACCAGGCCCGCCGGGCGCACGAGGTAGTAGCTGTCCTGGAAGAGCGCAACCAGCCCCTCGATCGCCTGGAAGGATCCCAGCATGATCATCATCATTCCCGCGAAGAAGATCCATCCTGTCCAGCCGGTCACCTCCGATTCGCCGGTGTAGGCCGAGCGGGAGGTGTGCGAGTCGGTCATGGGGTACTCCTCGGGAGAGCCGGGCCCACTGCCCGGAATGGCGCCCAGGGTCGCGGCCCGCAGGCCACCCCGGCCTCATCCGATCCGAATGAATGCGGGGCGAGGTCACCCGGCGGCGAGGTCCACGGGTTCGCGACACCTACGGGGTCGAGATCCACCGGGTCGAGGAAACCCAGCCGATGGCTGTTCGGTCATGCGCCGACAGCCGTGGTGTTCCGTTCGAGCGTGGGAGTCGCGTCGAGGGCTGCGTGTTCTCCCAGCCGGCCCATCACCGCGGCGGGGATCTTCAGCGCGGCGTCGACGCGTAACCTGGGCCGTGGGAGAACATCGGCGCAGGTCAGCGGGGTCCCTGGTCTGCGGGTTGCGTCGGACCGCCTGCGCGGAATTCCGCGCACCCGACCTACTCGCGGGCGAGCATGGCGGCGGCCTCACGTTCGAGGTCGATGTAGGGCTGCCCACTGACGTCGACGGCCAGGCGCTTGAGCGTGCCTCCGGTGAAGGCCCAGGGTGCGGTGCCGGGGTAGTCGTCGGTGACGGGCTCGCCGCCGTCGCGCCCAACGTTGAGGCCTTCGCCCCCGAGGGCGAACTTGCCCGGTTGGGTCTTGATGGTGCCCTCGCCCACCCGGCGGTCGCCGTAGTACAGCGAGAGGGTGCCCTGGGCTACGCCCTTCGGCTCCTCGCCGGTCTTGTCGAAGCCGGCGGACAGGAGCAGGTCCTCGCCGGTCGGCACGTCCTCGGTGGCGACGATCCGCTGCTCGGTCTGGCCGACGAAGTTGTAGACGTAGCAGAGCCGGTTGTCCTTGACGTAGAGCGCGTGCCCGCCGAAGCGACTTCCGTGGGAGAACAGGACTCCCCGCGCACCCGGATCACCGATGTCCACCAGGGCGCCGATGGAGTAGGAACGGTTGCGGATGTTCACCGCGACCGACTCCGGCACCTCGGTGCCGCCCGGCCGGTACACGTACCGATCCCGAGGTGGCACCAGCTGCGGGCGGGGAGTGATGAAGATCTCCAGCGCGGACCGGTCGTCGAGCGGGAACGCGTGGTTGACGCCGGCCTCGTAGAACCAGAGCCCGACCAGCTGGGCGACCTTGTCCGGGTGCTCGGCGGCGAGGTCGACGAGCTCGGAGCGGTCGGTATCGGTCTTGTAGAGCTCCCAGGTGTCCGACTCATAATGGCCCCAGCCGCTGATCGCAGGATGGGTGGTCACGGCCTTCCACCCGTCGTGCCACAGGGCCCGGGTCCCGAGCATCGAGTAGAACTGGGTCGTCCGGGCCGACGGGATGGCGGCGGAGTCGAAGCTGTAGCGCATGCTCACGCCCTGGATCGGCACCTGGGTGACGCCCTTCACCCGCTCCGGCTCGGCGACACCGAGGCAGTCGAGCAGCGTGGGGACCAGGTCGATGGCGTGGTGGTACTGGTCGCGGGTCTCACCGCGGGCACTGATCTGCGCCGGCCAGGAGATGATGCACGGGTCACAGGTCCCGCCGTTGAACGAGTACCGCTTCCACATCTTGAACGGCGTGTTGAACGCCATCGCCCACCCGTTGGGGTAGTGGTTGTAGGTGTTGGGGCCACCGAGCTCGTCGAGCATGGCCATGTTGGAGGCCAGATCGTCCGGGATGCCGTTGAAGAACTTCATCTCGTTGACCGACCCGTCGGGCCCACCCTCCCCGCTGGCCCCGTTGTCGGAGACCACGACCACGACTGTGTTGTCGAGCTGGTCGATCTCGGCGAGGTAGTCGAGGAGCCGCCCGATCTGCGCGTCGGCGTGGGACAGGAACCCTGCGTACACCTCGGCCATGCGCGCGAACAGCCGCTGCTCGTCGCCGGACAGGCTGTCCCACGGCTTGGTGAACTCCAGCTCGGGGAACGGGGCATCGTCGGGACCCGTGCGGGTCTCGGTCGTCCCGATCGGGTTGAGTGGTGGGAGCTCGGTGGATGCCGGGACGATGCCCAGCTCCTTCTGCCGCGCGAGGATGGTCTCGCGGGCGCGCTCGTAGCCTTCGTCGAAGCGTCCGCGGTAGCGCTCGGCCCACTCCCGGGGAACGTGGTGCGGGGCGTGGGCGCAGCCTGGCGCGTAGTACAGGTACACCGGGCGGTCCGGAGCGATGGCCTTGACGTCGTCGATGTAGGAGATCGCCTTGTCGGTGAGGTCGACGCTGAGGTGGTAGCCCTGGTCCGGGGTCGCGGGCGGCTCGATCGGGTGGTTGTCGTGCACCAGGTCGGGATACCACTGGTTGGTCTCGGCGCCCAGGAAGCCGTAGAAGCGGTCGAACCCCCGCCCCAGCGGCCAGTTCCGCCTGGTCGAGGCCATGTTCATCTCGTCCTCGGCGGTGAGGTGCCACTTCCCGACCGCAGCGGTGCTGAACCCGCGTTCGACCACCATCTCGGCGATGGTGGCGCACTCCGGTGGGATGTGGGCGTTCCCGTTGGGGAAGCCACCCGCGCCCTCGGTGATGCAGGCCATCCCGTTCATGGTGTGGTTGCGCCCGGTCAGCAGGCACGAGCGGGTCGGTGAGCACAACGCGGTGGTGTGCCACTGGGTGTAGCGCAGGCCGTTGGCCGCAATCCGGTCGATGTTCGGGGTGTCGATCATGCCGCCGTAGCAGCTCAGCCCCCCGAAGCCGACGTCGTCGAGCACGATGAACAGGACGTTCGGCGCACCCGGTGGCGCCTTCGGCTGCTGGTACGGCGCCCAATCCGGCACCGAGTCCCGAATATCGAGATTGACGACCCCACGGAACGGCAGTGTCACGACCTGACCTCCTGTGTGCGAAAAGCAGACTCCTGTGTGCTGCGACCGTCCCGTGGCCTTCCGGTGCCCGCATCACCCGGCACAGGGGACCGTCGACGGCGACGCCTGCTCAGCGGGGAGCGCTCCGACCCGTCCCCGCCCAGACCGCTGCGTCACGCGGCACACGTCGCTCACCGAGTCGGGGCGGCCGGGTGTACTCCTCACCTGTCCGGGGTGACGCGGACCCGGCTGCGAGTTGCTTGGCTGGCCTCGCATCGATGTGATGCGAGGAGGAACGATGACCGACCACGCACGTGCCGGGGCTGCGGCGATCCGAACGGCGGACGCCGTCGTGTCAACGGATCGGCACTCCCCATGATCTGGCTGCTGCCGGCGTTCCCGGTCGCGTTGACGCTCCTGGCGGTGGGTCTGCACGGCCGGGCGACCGCGCTGTTCGGGGACGTCGTCCACCTGCACGCCCGGCCTCGTTGTTCGGTGTCGATACTTGCCCTCCACTCCGCCGCGCAACGGAACCGGTTCTCGCCCGCGCCCCGGCGGGACGGTCAGGAGGCCGGCCTGGTCACGCCGATCGCACCGCAGCCGAACCAGTAGCGCTGCCGCGCAAACGCGAATGGAGCAGCCGAATGGACACGACGACCCTGCCGAGCTGGAACGACGGGCCCGCGCGCCGCGCGGTGCTGGAGTTCCTCGCGACGGTGACGGAGGCCGGTCCGGGCCACGTGCCGCCGGTGGACCGCGTCGCCACGTTCGACAACGACGGCACATTGTGGTGCGAGCAGCCGCTGCCCCCGCAGTTCGACTTCGTCCTGCGTCGGTGGGCGGAGATGGCCGAGGCCGATCCGTCGAAGCGGCGCGAGCAGCCCTACCAGGCGGCCGTCGAGCGGGACGCGGACTGGCTGCGCCACTACTACGACCACATCCCGGAGCTGCTGCGGGGCCTGGCCCACGCTTTCGACGGCGCCACCCCCGAGCAGTTCGAGGCCATCGTGGCGCGCTTCTTCACCGACGTGCACCATCCCCGCTTCGGGCTGCCCTACGATCAGGTCGTCTACCAGCCCATGCGCGAGCTCCTCGAGCTGCTGGCCGCCAACGGGTTCCGCGTCTTCATCGCCTCCGGCGGGGGCCGCGACTTCATGCGCGTCATCTCCGAGGCCACCTACGGTGTGCTCCGGGAACGGGTGATCGGCACGGCGCCGGACTACGAGTACCGCGACGGCACCCTGCACCGGCTGCCGACGCTGCTCGGCGGGGTCGACGACGGCCCGGGAAAGCCGGTGCACATCTTCCATCAGGTCGGACGCCGACCGTTGCTCGCCGGTGGCAACTCCGACGGCGACGTCGAGATGATGGAGTCCGCCCGCTTCGCCCTGCTGGTGCACCACGACGACGCCGACCGCGAGTACGCGTACGACGTCAAGGCCGAGCGCGCCCTCGACGTCGCCGCGCGCGACGGGTGGACCGTCGTGAGCATGCGCGACGACTGGTCGACGGTCTTCCCCCAGCGGGTCCCGGTCAGGACAGCGGCCGAGGTCGGGTAGCGGGCCGTCACGCAGCGGCGTCGGCCGCCATGCGGAAGCCGATGTTCCCGGCGCTGCTGTCCGGGGAGTTCGCGCTGCGCGCGGCGCACCGGTAGCGCCAGCAGTAGGACTCCTGGCAGAGGTAGGAGCCGCCGCGCATGTTCCGCTGACCCGGGCGGGCGGGGCCGAACCGGTCGGCGCACCACTCCCACACGTTCCCGGTCGCGTTGTGCAGGCCGAAGCCGTTGGCCGGGAAGGCGTCGACCGGGGCGGTGCCGGCGTACCCGTCGTCCGCGGTGTCGTGCTCGGGGAAGCGGCCCTGGAAGACGTTCATCCGGTGCTCGCCGCCCGGGGTCAGCTCGTCACCCCACGGGAAGCGAGCTCCGTCCAGCCCGCCGCGGGCCGCGTACTCCCACTCGGCCTCGCTGGGCAGCCGCCCGCCCGCCCACCGGCAGTACGCCCGGGCGTCGAGCCACGACACGTGGACGACGGGATGGTCGCCCCGGCCGTCGACGTCGGAGGTGCCACCCTCGGGTCGGTGCCAGGAGGCCCCCGGCACCTGCCGCCACCACGGTGCGGCCGCGACTGCGCGGGTGGGCGGGAACCGGTCGGGCAGCAGCCCACCGAACACGAACGACCAGCCTTCCCGCTCCGCGGTGGTGTGGTAGCCGGTCGCCTCGACGAAGGCCGCGAAGTCGTCGTTGCGGACCGCGTGCGCGGCGACCCGGAATGCTGCGACGTGCACCGCCCGCGGCGGGCCTTCGCCGTCGGCGGGGTAGCGCTGCTCGGCCGATCCCATCTCGAACACCCCGCCGGGCAGGGCCAGCAACGGGGGACCGGGCGACCCGGACGCGGTGGCGGTCCAGCGCTCCTCGCGCACCACCGTGTCCGCGCCGCCGCGGGTCGCCGCGCCGCAGCACGCCGCCGCCGTGTCCCGCAGGTCCTCCGAGGCCGTCATGCACTGGAGCATCGCGACCCCGCCCGACGCCGGCATCACCCGTCGGGGATGGGTGCGCCCGCTGAACCGCCGGTGGTGAGCCCGGTGTCCGCGGGCGGCCTGCCCTCGGCGAGCGGCTCAGCGGGGTCCGTCGCGACCGGTTCGGTCCGGCTCCGACGCACGAAGTCGGCCACGGCGTCGCGGATGCGCAGGGGGAACCCGTCGGCGCCGATCCGCTCCTCGAGCTCCATCTGGCGCAGGGTGGTGCGCAGCGACGTGCGCACCCGGGCCAGCACGAGCCGGACCCCCCGGTCGTCGAGCTGGTCCAGGAGCTCGTCGAGCGCCTCGGCCCCGGTGATGTCCATGTCGACGACCCCCTCGGCGTCGATGACGACTTCGACGGCCGGTGGCTCCGACTCGTCGACGAGGCGGAGCACCTCGTCGCGCAGGACCGCGGCGTTGGCGAAGAACAGCGGCGCGTCGAACCGGTAGACGAGCAGGCCCGGCACGGTGTCGGTGCCGTCGAAGTTGGTCGCGCTCCGCCACGCCGTGCGGCCCGCCACCCGTCCGAGTACGGCGGTCGGGGGCAGCACCGCGCGCCGCAGCACCTCGAGCAGCGACACCACGACGCCCACCGCGATGCCCGGCAGCACACCGACGACCAGCACGCCCGCCGCGGTGACCGCCGCGAGGGCGAAGTCGCTGCGGCGCACCCGCCACAGCCTGCGGAAGGCGGCGACGTCGACCATCCGGGCCGCCGCGACGAGCACGACCGCGCCGAGCGCCGCCTGCGGCAGGAACCGGAACACCGGCGTCAGCACCAGGAGGGTGACGGCCGTGAGTGCGGCCGCGATGAGGTTCGCCAGCTGGGACCGGGCCGGGGTGTCGGCCACGATGAAGCTGCGTGAGTCGCTCGCGTTGGGCGGCAGGCCCTGCAGCAGCCCGGATCCGACGGACGCGGCGGCCAGGCCGAGGAACTCGCGCGGGCCCGAGACCTGCTCGCGGTCGCGGCGAGCCAGGGCGCTGGCGGTGAGCATGCTGCTGGCGAACACGAGCAGCGCGATGCTCGCGCCCGCGCCGAGCAGGTCGACCACGTCGCCCGCCTCGACGCTCGGCAGCGACGGGACGGGGATGCCGGCCGGGACCTCCCCGATCACCGGCACCCGGTCGTCCCAGCCGAGGACGGCCACGAGGACGGTGGCCCCCGCGACCGCGAGCAGGATGCCCGGCACGCCCGGGGCCCACCGGCGCACCACGACGACGATCAGCACGGTCATCGACCCGATCAGCAAGGCCCGCAGGTTCGTCGTCGGGAGGCCGGCGGCCAGCTCGGCCAGCTTGCGCCACCAGTCATCGGCGGGAGTCGGGATCGCGAAGATCTTGCCGAGCTGGCTCACGCCGATCACGACCGCCGAGCCGGCGAGGTAGCCGGCCAGCACGGGGGTCGAGAGCAGCCGGGACACCACGGCGAGCCGCAACACCGCGCCCAGCAGCAGGAAACCGGCCGCGACCAGGCAGAGCAGCGCGGCCAGCCCCGACGCCCGCTCCGGTACCCCGGCCGCCAGGCCGCCGATGTAGGCCGCGGTGACGATCGCGGTCGACGACTCGGGCCCGACGTGCAGGTACCGGCTGCTGCCCAGCAGCGGGTAGAGGAGCAGGGCACCGATCGCGGTGTAGAGACCGGTGACGGGAGGCAGGCCGGCCAGCTCGCCGTAGGCCAGGCCCTGGGGTACCAGCACCGCCCACACGGCGAGACCCGCGAGCAGGTCGGGCCGTATCCAGGACCGCCGGTACCGCATCAGGTCGGCCGCCCCGGGAAGCAGGCGGCGCAGGTGGCCGGGCTGCGGCACCGGTTCGGGTGCAGGCTCCGCTGCGGCCACGTTCACGCTCCCCCTGCACGATCGCGGGTCTCCGCCGCCTGCGGACCGTCGCGCTCGCGCCGCTGGACCGCCACCTGCACCGCGCCGAGCACGATCTTCGCGATCAGCCCGACCACCACCAGGCCCAGGACCATCTGGATCATCGTGGCGATGCGTGCCACGTCGCTGCGCGGGGCGATGTCCCCGAAGCCGACGGTGGCGAAGACGGTGACGGTGAAGTAGAGCGCGTCGGTCCGGCCGAGTACCTCGCTGAATCCGTCCGGGTCGTTGCTCGACATCACGGCGTAGGTCGCGGCGAACAGCACGACGAACGTCGGCACGGCGATCGCGACCGACTGGATCGCGCGCAGCCGCGGGACGTCGGAGGCGAGGATCGCCCGCACCTGCCAGATGATGACCACGGCCAGGACCACCAGCCCGAGCACCAGCCCGACCCCGGTGCCGACGTCGAGCTGCCCGTCCAACGGGGCCAAGTAGTACACGACCACCAGCAGCGCTGCCGACACTGCGGCCCGAAGCAGTGCCAGGGTCACCGTGCGCCGCCGGCCCGACGGGCTCAGCTCGTCGTAGCGCTTCCTCGTCATCAGGCCTGACCCGCCTTGCCCGGTGCCGCCGCCGAACCGCCGACGAGCGTCCCCGTGACGACCATCGTGATTCCTCTCCTGGGCCGGCCAGGCCGGGCTGGGTCCGTCCGTCCGGGACGTTCACCGAACCGCCGGGCCGCGTCGTGTGCACCACCCGAGCGGGGTGACCCTCCCGCGCGCCGTGCGGTCCGACATCCGTCACACTGGCGGCGCCGCGGACGCTCGCGGAGGGAGGGCGCCGATGGAACTCGTCCCGCGTGACGACCCGCGTGTCGTCGCGCTGTCCGCGGCGTTGGAGCCCTACGCGTGGACCCGAACCGCCCCGGAGATGCTGGCCCGCCGCGCGTTGGGTGTCCTGGACCGGCACTGGCTCCTCGGGCAGCTGCCCGGTCCGCAGCCCGCAGTGCGCCTCGACGACACCGAACCTGCGGATCCGTCCGACGAGAGGGTGACGGCCCTGGTGGAGGTCCTCTATCCGCTGCGCCGGCGGGCGCTGACGCGCGGGGCGTTGTGCCGCCAGCTCGTCAGCGGCCTGATAGCGTGGGGTGTGCAGCGTCGGCTGGCCGACATCGAGACTCGCCTGGCTGCTCGACAGCGGCGCCTGACGCCGGCGCCGCACACCCGCCCCGCTCACTGGCGGGACATGGCCATCCGCATCTCGGCCTCGCTGTCGACGATGAGCTCGCCGCTCAGGTCGACGGTCACGCTGCGCAGCAGCCCGGTGAACCGGAACGGGGACCGGTAGTCGGCCACGATCGGCGCTCCGGGGTTGGCCCCGCACGACAGCCCGCCCGGGTTGAAGATGATCGGTACGGTCACGGGCAGATCCGCCTGTGCGACGAGCGCGTCGTCGACGTAGAGCTGTGCCCGGCCCGGAGACCCCTTGCCCTGCGTGAAGTCCGGTGCGCCGGTGGGTTCGAACCCGAACCGGAGCCGGTGCTTGCCCGCGGTCAGGGGATCCGGCGCGGACACCGTGCACACCGCGCGGCTGAGGTAGTTGTGGGCGTAGTGCAGCCGCTGGTCCGAGTCCCCGGCCCTCCTGCCCGAGCTGCCGACGGTCGGCTCGCTCCTGCTCGAAAGAAGCACCGTGGTGCGCTCATGGTCGTCACCCGAGCCGGGTGGCCTTCCCCGAGTTGTCCGCGCAACCCGGCACACCCGGAACGGGGGATGCCCGTCTGCGGGAGCGGGTGCACGGTTGCGGGGTCGAGGGCCCAGCGCAGTCGCCATCCGGGCCCGCGGAGGAGATGAGGACCGATGGGAACGAGGCGGTACGAGTTCCGGGTGGACGGCAGGCTGTCGGAGGAGGCCCGCAGCGCCTTCGCCGACATGCGGATCACCGAGCCACCCCTGCAGACCGTCATCGACGGCGAGGTGCTGGACGAGTCGCACCTGCACGGAATCATCGCGCAGTTCCAGACGCTGGGCGTCACCGTGGTATCCGTGCATCCGGTTCCCTGACACGCCCCGATCCGGCTCAGCCCCTTGCCCGGGCGCAGGGACGGCCATCGAGGTGCGACGTCGGGACGAGTGTGTGAACGTATCGCCGGTCAGCCGACGTTGCGCGTGACAGCGCGGGACTCCCCCAGCCGGCGGTATATCTCGTGGAAGTCGATCGCGTAGTCGAAGTCGTCGCGCTCGCGTTCTCGGACACCACGGATGTCGAGGTTGTGGACGATCAGCAGCTCCTCCTCGATGTGCGAGGCCTGGATCAGCTTCATCCCGGAGGGCGCCCAGATCCCCGAGCCGCCCCAGAAGGTCGCACCGCTGATCGGGTGACGCCCCACCGCGTTGCAGGCGATGACCCACACCTGGTTGGTCGCGGCCGCGGCCGGTAGGACCTTGTCCCAGAGGTCTCCGTAGTAGCTGGTCGTGCGCACGTTGAGCCCGGGGTAGTCGCGCACCGCGGCCGCGCGCCACGAGGCGAGCTCGATGATCGCGTCGACTCCGTCTCCGAGGCAGTACTCGCGTAGGAGGTCACCGAACAGAACGTCGTAGCAGGTGGTGAAGCCGAAGCGCCCGCGCGGCCCCTCGAGCACGAGGCGATCGTCCCTGCCGCTGACCGTGTACTCCTTCTCGATGCCGGGGAGGAAGACCTTGTCGTAGGTGTTCTCGGTGCCCAGGTAGTCGTCACGGTGGGGACCACCGAGGACGAACGTGCGGTTGAACATCTGGCCCGCCGGCCCGCGGGACAGGCCGTTGAGGACGATGCCCCGCAGTGTGTCGTCGAGCAATGGCGCCAGCTCGCCGTCGAGCCAGTCGCGGTGGTTCTCGACGGCCGAGGCCTCCATGTAGTGCCGGCAGCGCTCCTCGTCCTCCCAGAAGTAGCCTGACAGGCACAACTCGGGGAAGATCGCGAAGTTGACACCGCGCTCCTTGAGGATCCGGACGACGCGCAGGATCTTCGCTTTGTTGGCCTCCACGTCGGGGACGGCGGCGCTGATGTTGGCGAGCCCGACACTCGCGCCGTCCCCGTCGAAGAAGGTGCGTTCGACCACCGGAATCCCGTCCACGACGTCGACTGCCGCGCGTTCCGGGTCCACCATCGGTCGCCTCCTCGGACGCACGGAGCCGTGTCGGTGCAGCCGGATTCTCTACGCGGTGCGGCGGTGTGACATCACCCCGCGGGGGGGATCCCGGCCGCGGGCGTGGATCCCCCTGCCCGGGTGATGCATGGCCCGAGCGGCCTCACGACGATGTGGGCCAGGAGGTGCCCATGGCTCTTTTCGCGATCCTGCTGCCGGTGCTGGTGGGAGTGGTCTTGCTGGTCATGGAGCGGCTGGAGGCGAGGCTGCTCGGCGTCACACCGCTCGTGAACGCACGGTGGCACGGTCAGGCCGGACCGCTACCGGCCGCCGAGCAACAGGGCGAGCGCACGCGCCGCGTCGCCGGTGTTGCCTGCGTTCACCTCCGCACGCAGCCCCCCCTCGTCGCCCCGTTCGAGGAGAATCCCGGCCAGCGCCTCTGCTGCACCGGGCTCTCCGGCGTCGGCCCGGGCCCGCAGCTCGGACACCGCGTCGGGATCGCCGCATCCGACCAGCTGCTCGATCAGCCGCTCGCCGGCACACCGGTCGCCGTTGTCGGCGCGCGTCCGTAGCTCGGCCATCGCCATCGGGTCGCCGCGTCCGGCGAGCAGTTCCGCCAGGTGTTCCCCCGCGTACCAGTCGCCGCCGTCGGCTCGGACGCGCAGCTCTGCCTCGGCATCGCGGTCCTGCCGTCCGGCCAGCAGCTCCACCAGCCGGGCCCCGGCGAAGCGGTCGCCGAGGGCGGAGCGCGCCCGTAGCTCGTCGACCGCCTTCCGGTCGCCACGGCCGAAGAGCAGCCGGACCAGCATCTCCGCTGCGTAACCATCGCCGGCATCGGTGCGTGTACGCAGGTCGGCGACCGCACTGTCATCGCCCAGGTCGAAGAGCGCCCGGACCAGCTTCTCGGCTGCGTAGCCGCTACCGGCCGCGGCGAAGGCCCGCAGGTCCGCAACCGCCGCCGCATCGCCGGGGTCGACCCGCTCGACGAGCACGTCGACGGCCTCGGGGTCGCCGCCGTGGGCGCGGGCGCGCACCAGCTCGATCACCACCGGATCGCCCATCGCCACCAGGAGCTCGGTCGCGTAGCCGTCTCCGGACCGGGCGATGGCGCGCAGCTCCACCACGGCGTCGTGATCGCCGCGCTCGACGAGTAGCTCGACCAGGGCCCCTGCCGCATACCAGTCACCGGTACTCGCCCGATCGCGCAGCTCGTGCAGTGACTCCGCATCGCCCCGCTCGCACAGGAGCATGGACAGCTGCTCCGCCGCACCCCGGTCGCCGGCGCGAGCCCGTTCCCGAAGGTCCGTCGCCGCGTCCTCGTCCCCCCGCTGGAACAGCAGCCGGACCAGGAGCCGTGCCGCGCTGCGGTCGCCGTCGGCGGCCCGCTCTCGCAGCTCGGCCGCCGCGTCCTCGTCCCCCCGCTGAAACAGGATCCCGATCAGGTGGTCGGCGCTGTACCGGTCGCCACCGTCGGCGAGGGTCCTCAGCTCGGCGACATCCGCCGGACCTCCCCGCTCCGACAGCACCTCGACCAACCTCGTCGCCGCGTGGACGTCACCGTCAGCGGCCCGCTCCCGCAGCTCGGCGACCGCTTCTGCGTCGCGCCACCCGGCCAGCAGCTCCACCAGCAGCGTCGACGCGTGACGGTCCCCGCTGTCGGCGCGGACGCGAAGCTCGCCGACCGCCTCCGGGCCACCGTCGGCGAACAGCAGCTCGGCCAGTCGGCGCGCCGCTTCGTCGTCTCCGGCGCCCGCTCGATCACGCAGCTGCGCTCGGGCCTCTGATCCGCCCAGCTGGAACAGCAGTTCGGCGAGGCGAACCGCTGAGTCCCCGTCCCCGGCGTCGGCCCGGCCCCGCAGCAGCTCCACCGCTATCGGATCGTTCTGCTCGATGAGCAGGTCGGCCGCGTCGCGACAACCGTCCCCGGCCCGCGCCCGCAGCTCAGCCACCGCTTCGGGATCACCACGTGAGTGCAGCAGCTCGGCAAGTCGGCGGGACGCCCTGCCGTCCCCGGCATCGGCTCGCCTTCGCAACAGCGGCAGGGCCCACCCCTGCAGGCCCCGGACGAGAACGGAACCGACGACGCGGTCGGAGTCTCCACCGTCCTCGACTCCGCGGGTGACGGCCGACCACAGGCTGTCGGGAACCGGTTGCCGACGGCGGTCGTCGCGGGCGTGCTCGGCCAGGTAGCTGTGGAGCACGACGGCGTCGTCCAGGCCGCCGGCAGGTGCGAGGGCGCGGACGCCGAGGACCGGCCGCATGGCGTGGGGAAGGGCCCGGCTGACCGTCGTCGCGTCGTGCTGTGGTGGCAGGTAGTCACTGGCCGCCTCGGCCAGCAGGGCGGGGCGGAGCGGGGACCAGAACCCGACGCGGTGGGCGTCCATCGCCGCGGTGAGCAGCGCGTGGGCATCCGCCCCGTACCGTCCCTCCTCGTAGTGCCGCACCAGATTCGGCCCGCCCGTCAGGTACTGGACGACGTGCGCACCGTCGTCGGCGGTGAGCGCGGCGCGCCACCGGGGATCCCGCGCAGCGGCGCGCCCGACATCGTCGGGTGTCTCGAAGTCCTCGCACAGCGCAACCGTGACTCCTGGCCGCGCCAGCAGCTCATGGATCGCCTGGCCACGATCATCGTCCGCCGACCCCCGGATATCGTGCGACCACATGCCGCCGATCACCACCCGCTTCGGTCCCGGCCGAGGGTCTGCGTCGAGCATGAGGTGCAGGGCGCGAGCGACGTCAGCACCTCGACGGCCGTGGAGGAACCGGTGGGCATCGTCCAGCCACAGGACGGCCCCGGGCTCCGGGTCAAGCAGGGCGAGGAGGTCACGATCGTCGGCCGGCCGCACCACCGGACGGCCGGGCAGGACGGCACGCAGCGCCTCGTAGCAGGCTCGGGACTTGCCCGTCGAGGAGCCACCCAGCAGGAGCAGCACCGTGTCTCCCCGGCCGGTGCGCAGCACCGAGCGGAGGTGGTCGTCGTGGGCTCGCTGCACGTACTCGGTGAGCTGCGGCAGGCCGATCGCCCCGGAGACCGGACGGACGGCCTCGTGCACGCCCAAATGACGGATCGGGTCGACGTCGTCGATCGTCGGAGCCGTTCGCCCGCGGGGGTTCCCGTCCCATACTGGTCGGGAACCAGTCGGCGACATGCGCAGACGCACCACCTTCCCACCTCCAGCAGTCTCGAGGTCCACTCTGCGATGGCGGCACAGTTCCGGCGCCGCCCGCCGCGGGTGAACTCTCTCCGAGGCGTCGACCCGGGTTCCGCAGCTGATGTTGAGCCCGGACCTTCACCAGCAGGTCCGCCTGGCAGTGGGCCAGCGACCGATCCGCCCCGAAGCAGATGCTCAGTCCGTCGTCGACGGTGACCGCGCATGGCGTGGTCACGGACATGAGCGGTTCGTCCGTGACATGCGGTGAGCCGGACCCCGGGCTACCGGTCGGCGGCGCTGCGATGCTCGACCCAGGCGATGACGCTGTCGGACATCCGGGTATCGGAGATGGTGTCGATCTCGCGGACCCCGGTCGGGCTGGTCACGTCGATCCCGGTGAGGTAGCGGCCGATGACCGGCCCGTCGCGCTCTCCAGGATGGAGTGCAGGTTCGGGTCGGAGGGGTCCAGCAGCATGATCCCGCGCCCGGCCATCCCGTCGGTTGGTTTCACCACCGCCTTGCCCCACTCCCGCGTCACGGCGCGCCAGCAGCCGTCGTGCAGCGCCGCCGGACGCACCCGCACCGGCGTGCAGACCGCCGTGGCCCTGGCCTCGCGCACGCCGAGAGCGCCCGGACGGGCTGACTCGGACCCGGAGCGGGGCTCTCGGTCAACTACCGCCGGCCCAACTCTCGAGCACGGCCAGCTCCGGCAGGTCGGCCGCAAGGACGTGATCCTCGTCGATGGTCGCGCGCGTGCCCGGCACCGGACGGATCGCCGACGAGCCAGATCTCGCCGGTGGTGCCGTCCAGCGTGACCAGGTCGCCGGGGGTGATCGTGTATCGCCCATCGGCGGTCCGGGCTCCACCCGCACCGATGATCAGTGCGTCGACACCGACCACCGTGGGCAGACCCCAGCCCCGCGCCACGACCGCGGCGTGGCTGACGAGCCCGCCGGTCCCGGTGACGATGCCCACCGACACCGCCATCCCAGGGACGTCCTCGGGGATGGTCTCCGGCCGGATGAGCACGATCTCGTCGTTCTCGTCGCAGTCGGCGGCCTCATCCGAGCTGAAGACGGCCTTGCCGGTCACGCGGCCGGGCGAGGCGCAGAGTCCGCAGGCGATCGCCCCACCGCGCTGCTGGGTGGTGACAGCGTCGAGCACCGCCTGCCGCGCGGTGGCGCCGACCTCCGCGTCCACCCGTTCCACGGCCTGCTCGCGAGTGAACCGCCCCGGGTTTCGTGGAGGCTCTGAACCCACGAGAAGGTGGATCAGTACCAGCTCCCCGGAAGTACCCCAACGATCTGCGTGAGCGTGCGCAGCGTCTGGTCGCGGAAGCGATGACGGAGGATCCGTCGTTGTCTCCTAACGCGGCGGTCAAACGGATCGGTCCGCGGGTCGGGATCGTGCCCGACACCCTGCGTGGCTGGGTCAAGCAGACCCGCATCGATACCGGCCAGGCGCCCGGGACCACGACCGGTGACGCAGCGACGATCAAACGGCTTGAGGCCGAGGTTCGTGACCCTGCTGGCCAATTCGTTCGGGCCGAGCTGAGAGGCCCGGGCCGGGGGTGGC
>JAKDLE010000137.1 GCA_030453005.1 Pseudonocardia sp.
CGCGGGACGCTGAACCGGGACGCAACGACCACGGCCGGTGCTGCTGCAGCAGCACCGGCCGTCGTCGTCAGCTGGTGAACGCGAGCTCGCGGTCCGGTGTTCTGCACCCGGCCAGGGTGCAGACCCGGGGCCGGGGGAGGCGGGCCCGGAGGTCCGGGTCCGTGCTCGTCCGGGCGAAGGGCCAGAGCCCGGCGAAGCGCTGCAGGTACCAGTACACGAACAGGTAGTCGGATTCCGCGGTGTCGGTGACGAACGTCGCGGCGCCGGGGAGCTGGTCGATCCACCGGGCGTAGGCGGTCATCGCGAGGACGGGGGGACGGGAGGCCCGGCGGGTGCAGAGCCAGTCGTCCGCCCGGGTTCGCCAGTGGGACAGGGCGATCGGGTGGAGTGTGGCACCGGGCAGTTCACGCACATTCGTGGTGAATGTGCCGGTCAGGACCCCGTCGACGGTGAACGCCGCCGAGGTCAGGGTGAGCAGGGAGTGGGGGCCCGGGATCGGGCCGTCGGTGTGGATGTGGGTCTTGACGTACGAGTCGGGGGGCATGACGGATCCTGGTCGCCTGGATGGGCCGTGTGGCCCAGGGTGATTGGGGGCGCGTCCGCGGCGCGGCGAAGCCTGCGTGGAGGACGAGGAACCGGGCCCCGTGGATGGTCACACGGGTGCGTCACTGCTTTCCGCTATGCACTTGTCCAGCACGGTGCGGGGTCGCTGTGGATTGACCTGGCCCGTTGACGTTATGCGCGCGTGTGCCCGGCCGTCAACGATCAGTCGCCAGGAGGCCGGTGACCAGCACGTCGTGCCGCCGCCCGTCGGCGGTCCAGGCGTCCCGGAGCCTGCCCTCGGGCCGGAACCCGCACTTCTCCGCGACGCGTCCGGACGCTGCGTTGCCCGCCGCCCACAGGTAGCTGATGCGGTGCAGCCCGAGGCCGCCGAAGGCGAACCGGGTGACGGCGGCGAGCGCCGTGGTGGTCATCCCCGCGCCGCGGGCCTGCGGAAGCGCCCAGCAGGCTGCCTCGGCCGTACCCATCGCGAGGTCGAGGTGGTCGAGGGACACCTCGCCGAGCATCGCACCGGTCGCCGGCTCGCAGACGGCCCACGTCAGTCGCTCGTCGCGGGCCCAGTCCAGGGCGCGCCGCCGGATGTAGGCGTCGGCCTCGGCGACGTCGGCGGGCGGGCGGTGGCGCCAGCGCCGGATCTCGGTGTCGGTGCAGGAGGCGAGGACGGCCGGGCGGTCGTCGATGAACCACAGCACTTCTGGCGCGCCAACGCCGCCGCGAAGCAAGGCGGAGGCGTCGCCAGGGACGGGCTCGTCGGCGCGCGGTACCCGCAGGTACCACGCGCCGGCGTTGATCTCGACGGCGTCCAGTGTCTTAGCAGGGGGATGGAAGGGCCGACGGAGAAGGTCCGGAGTGGGTCATATCAGTCCTTGATCTCGCAGATCACGGTGCCCTGGGTGACCGAGGCGCCGGTCTCGGCGGAGAGCCCGGTGACGGTGCCGTCCTTGTGCGCGGTGACGGGGTTCTCCATCTTCATCGCCTCCAGCACGACGACGAGGTCGCCCGCGGAGACGGTGTCGCCGTCGGACACGGCGACCTTGATGATCGTGCCCTGCATCGGGGCGGTCACCGAGTCGCCGGACGCGGCGCCGCCGCTCTTGCCGCCGCCCCGCTTGCGCGGCGGGGCCTTGGCCGTGGCCGCTCCACCGCCGCCGAACGCCAGGTCGCCGGGCAGCGACACCTCGAGTCGACGCCCGCCGACCTCGACGACGACCGACTGCCGCGGGGCGACCTCCTCGGCCGCGTCCTCGCCGCCGTCGAAGGGGGGGACGGTGTTGTCCCACTCGGTCTCGATCCACCGCGTGTGCACGGTGAACTCCTCCTCCGTGGTGCCCGCGAAGGCTGGGTCGGCGACGACGAGCCGGTGGAACTCCAGCACCGTGGCCATGCCCTCCACCCGGAACTCCGCGAGCGCGCGCCGGGAGCGTTCGAGGGCCTGCGCGCGGTCGGAGCCGGTGACGATGAGCTTGGCCAGCAACGAGTCGAACTGCCCGCCGATCACCGAGCCCGCCTCCACGCCCGCGTCGACGCGCACGCCCGGACCCGCCGGGAACGAGATCGCCGAGACGGTGCCCGGCGCGGGCAGGAAGTTGCGGCCCGCGTCCTCGCCGTTGATGCGGAACTCGATCGAGTGCCCGCGGGGCGCGGGGTCCTCGGTCAGGTTGAGCACCTCGCCCTCGGCGATGCGGAACTGCTCGCGGACGAGGTCGAGGCCGCTGGTCTCCTCGGAGACCGGGTGTTCCACCTGCAGCCGGGTGTTGACCTCCAGGAACGAGATCAGCCCGTCGTGGGCGACGAGGAACTCCACCGTACCCGCACCGTGGTAGCCGGCCTCCTTGCAGATGGCCTTGGCCGAGTCGTGGATCGTCTTGCGCTGCGCGTCGGACAGGAACGGCGCGGGCGCCTCCTCCACGAGCTTCTGGAAGCGACGCTGCAGTGAGCAGTCGCGCGTGCCGACGACGATCACGTTGCCGTGGGTGTCGGCGAGCACCTGGGCCTCGACGTGGCGGGGCTTGTCCAGGTAGCGCTCGACGAAGCACTCGCCGCGGCCGAACGCCGCAGTGGCCTCGCGGACCGCCGAGTCGTACAGCTCGGCGATCTCGCGCTCCTCGCGCGCCACCTTCATGCCGCGACCGCCGCCGCCGAACGCCGCCTTGATCGCGACGGGGAGGCCGTGTTCCTGCGCGAACGCCACGACCTCGTCGGAGCCCTGCACCGGGTCGTTCGTGCCGGGGACCAGCGGGGCGCCTGCGCGGGTGGCGATGTGGCGGGCGGTGACCTTGTCGCCGAGGTCGCGGATGGCCTGCGGGGTCGGGCCGATCCAAGTGATGTCTGCGTCGATGACGGCCTGCGCGAACTCGGCGTTCTCGGACAGGAAGCCGTAGCCGGGGTGAATGCCGTCGGCGCCTGCCTGCCGGGCCGCGCCGATGACCTTGTCGAAGTCCAGGTACGACTCCGGCGCGGTGTTCCCGCCGAGCGCGAACGCCTCGTCGGCGAGCCGGACGAACAGGGCGTCCCGGTCGGGTTCGGCGTAGACGGCGACGCTGGTCAAGCCGGCGTCGCGGCAGGCCCGGATGACGCGGACGGCGATCTCTCCGCGGTTCGCGATGAGAACCTTGCTCAGGCGCGGCACGGTGGGCCTCCTCATAGAAGTGCCGGTGCCTGTGCTGCTGGTGACCGCGTTGCGCGGCCACGCGGGAACCATGCCCCGGCGCGTGGTTACCGGGGAGTTTAGAGGTGTCCTCGGCCGGCGCCCGACCTGACCGGGTGTGGCGTCGGCGACCTTTCCCCCGACGGCGCCGGAACCGGGCCCCGAACCACCCGGCCGGGACGCGGGGCGGGGCCGCCGTCGCCCCGCAGGTGGCCTCCCGCTCGTCGGGCTCCGCGGTCCCGGAATTCAGGGCGCTCGGCCGGTCCGGCGCCTCCGCGCCCCGACGGGGAGAGCCGCACCCCTGCGGCACTCACCGGAATCGCGCGCTCCCGCAGTTCCGCCACCCCTCGAGGCGGAACCGCGGGAGCGTGTGTCTCGGTGATGACCCCGCAGCAACCGGGGCGCGATCTCGGGACGCCGCCCGACCCGACGTCCGGCGTCCGGCAGTCCTGGACTCTGCGCCGCGGAGGTCACCTCAGCCCCCGTCGCAGCCACCGCCTCCGCCGTCGAAGCTGTCGCCGCCGTAACCGCCGCCGTATCCGCCGCCGCCGTCGCCCGACCCCCCGGCGGACGTCCGCTGCACGGCGAGCTCGTCGGCGAAGGCCGGATCGGAGGCCCAGAGGGCACTCATGCCGAAGATCCCGATACCCAGTGCCGCCGACGCCGGGCCGTAGACGGCCCAGTCCGGTGCCGCCTCCGGAGCCAGGGCGTGATGCGCGGAGCGCAGCTCGCGCAGAACCCGGTCCCCGGGCCGCGTCCGCCGGGGCGCCACGGCCAGCTGCACGGCGGCCACGACCGTCACCGCGGTCAGCGCGACGACCAGGAAGCCGACGTCCTCGACCTCGGCGATCTCGGCGAGCAGGCGCACCAGGCCGAGCCCGCCTACGGCGAGCATCCAGTAGCCGATCCGGCGGATCCGGGCGCGCTGTTCGGGGGAGAGCAGCAGGCCGCTGTCCACGAGCCGCTGGTCGGTGTCGGCGAGCGCGGTGCGCACGGGCCCGTGCATCGGCAGCCGTCGGGCCTGCACCGCGACGGCGGTGGTGAAGTGGATGGCGCGTTCGAGCTGGTCGGCGCCGGGTTCGAGCCGCCCGACGGCCCGGACGCTGCCCCGTGACGGGGCGACGGTGCCGCGCAGGTGCATCGCGCCCAGCGCCGAGTAGACGGCGAGCTCGGCGCCCCCGTTGAGGTAGGCGACGTCGTGGGGGCGGGACGCGAGGTCGGGAACTGCCCCCGCGGGGCCCTGCGCCTGTGGATCGGCGAGGGCCCTGCGGGCGCGGGTGCCGGCCACCAGTACCGCCGCGGCGGTCACGAGATAGGCCAGCAGGAATGTCGGGCCACTGATGCCCCAGGTGTCACCTGATGCCGCGAGGACCACCGAACACCTCCTGAGTCGTCCTTATGAGACGTCTCTCAGTGTTACGGCGCCGACCATTACCGGGGAACGTTCTTCACCAGGTCTTGAGGTTGACAGCCGAGGTCCGGAGGTGGCGGTGATCAGGCTGTCGTCGCCGTCCGCACCTGGTTCTTGATCCGGGCGAGCATCGCCGACATGCCGCGCAGCCGCAGCGGGCTCACGGCCGCCCCGAGGCCGAGCGCGGTGTAGAAGTCGTCCGGCACCGCGAGCACCTCCGCCGCAGGCTCCCCGTCCAGTCCGACATGCATGATCGACGCGAAACCGCGGGTCGTCGGTGCCTCGGGCGGCGCGGAGAAGAACAGGTGCACGGGCCGCGCCGGGTCCTCGGCGGCGTCGGTGACCTCCACCGCCAGGAACAGCGGCGACTGGCACTCGTGCACCTGTTCCATCGTGTCCGCCGCGTCGGCGTAGCGCTGCGGCAACGGCGGGAGCTCCCGGCTCATCTCCAGCAGCATCTGCAACCGGTCCTTGGGCCCGACGTCGGCGAAGTCCTCGACCAGCTCGGCGAGCTGTGGCGGCAGTCCCGATCCACCCTGCGCCGACTCCTCCCCGGTCATGCCTGCCCGCGCTCCGGGCCCTGCACGATCGGCACGCGCACGGCGTTGCCCCACTCGGTCCAGCTGCCGTCGTAGTTGCGGACCTTGTCGAAGCCGAGCAGGTGGGTGAGCACGAACCAGGTGTGGCTGGAGCGCTCGCCGATGCGGCAGTAGGCGACCACGTCGTCGGACGTCGACAGGCCCTGCTCCTGCTGGTAGATGGCCTCCAGGTCGGCACGCGACTTGAAGGTGGCGTCCTCGGCCGCGGCGCGGGCCCACGGGACGCTCGCGGCGCCGGGGATGTGGCCGCCGCGGACGGCACCCTCCTGCGGGTAGTCGGGCATGTGCAGCAGCTCGCCGGAGTACTCACCGGGGGAGCGGACGTCGACCATCGCCTGGCCCAGGTGGGCGAGCACGTCGTCCTTGAAGGCGCGGATCGTGGCGTCGTCGCGCTCGATGACCGGGTACTCGACGGTGGCGGGCTTGGGCTGCTCGGTGGTCATCTCGCGGTCCTCGGCCGCCCACTTGGCGCGGCCGCCGTCGAGGATGCGGACGTCGGGGTGGCCGAACAGGCCGAACACCCACAGCGCGTAGGTGGCCCACCAGTTGTTGCGGTCGCCGTAGAACACGACGGTGCTGTCGCGGGTGATGCCGCGCTCGGCGCACAGCTGAGCGAAGCCGGCGCCGTCGACGTAGTCGCGGGTGGTCGGGTCGTTCAGCTCGGTGTGCCAGTCGACCTTCACCGCGCCCGGGATGTGCCCGGTGTCGTAGAGCAGGACGTCCTCGTCGGACTCGACGACGACGAGCCCGTCGGCGCCCAGGTTGGCGGCGAGCCACTCGGTGGTGACCAGGCGCCCGGGATGCGCGTACTCGGCCAGCTTCGGGTCGGTGTCTTCTCGCAGAGCCATACCCCACAGGCTAGTCGCTCGCGGCGGGCCTGTCGGAGGCGACGTCGACGGAGCGCCACAGGTCGGTCACCCCGACGCCGACCCCGGCGAGCAGTCGCCGGGTCAGCGGCAGGCTGATCCCCACGACGTTGGACGGGTCGCCGTCGACGCCCTCGACGAACCATCCGCCGAGACCGTCGAGGGTGAACGCACCCGCCACCCGCATCGGCTCGCCGGTGCCGAGGTACGCGTCGAGCTCGTCGTCGGTGGGTTCGCCGAAGCGCACCACGGTGACGGCGTGTCCCTCGGCCACCCGGTCGATCTCGCCGTCGACCATCCGGAGCACCGCGTGCCCGGTGACGAGCTCGCCGGTGCCGCCCGCCATCTCCCGCCACCGTGCCCGTGCGTCGTCCGCGTCGACGGGCTTGCCGACCAGCGTGCCGCTCATGTGCAGCATCGAGTCGCAGCCGATGACGACGGCGTCGACGGCGCCGATGCGCCGGGCCACCGTGGTGGCCTTCGCACCGGCCAGCGTGGTCACCTTCTCTGCGGCGGTGGCGCCGGGGACGGCGGCGAGCAGCGCGTCCTCGTCCACGTCGGACACCTCGACGAGCGGGTCCAGTCCGGCGCCACGCAGGATCGACAGGCGGGCGGGGGAGGCCGAGGCCAGAACGACGTGCACGACGCCCGACCCTACGGTGGGGCGTCGTGGCGCCGGTCGTGGACCGCGCTCAGCAGCCGCCTCCGCCTCCGTCGCCGCCTCCGCAGGAGGAGCCACCGTCGCCGCCGGTCCAACCCGACCAGCCCGACCAGCCGTCGCCCGCCGCGGCGTCGTAGGGGTGGGCCCGGGGTCGACCGGCCCGGCGCCGGGTGGAGACCGTGGCGAGCACGACGAGTACGACGAGGCCGAGCGCGAGTACCGCGAACACGGCGAGCCCGGATGCGTTCATGTCACACCTCCTCGGGCGGCGCCCGCGTCCCCCCGGACGCCGGGGCGGTGCCGCCCTCGGGGCCGAGTGTGGGCCGGATCACCCACCGCCACCACGTTCTTGAGCTGAACTTGAGCCGCCGGTCTGTCGACCCGACGCGCTACCGGGTCAGCGCGGCCAGTACGTGGTGCGCCACGCCCCCGGGCCGGGGTGCGTGGGTGTGCGCAGAGCAGAGGCGGGGTCGGACCAGCGGTC
>JAKDLE010000138.1 GCA_030453005.1 Pseudonocardia sp.
GCCCCGACCACGGCCAGGGCCAGCACCGGACGCACGACGGACTCGGAGCGCGACCACACCTGCGTCCACGCCCCGTCGTCGCTCCAGGCGTTGGACAGCAGCGGCATCGCGAGCCGACCGGCGGCGAACCCGGCCGCGCACAGGAACGCCGCCGGGAACGGCACCACCAGCACCACGGCGAGCAGCACGAGGTGCGGCAACGCCGACGGCGAGTAGGTGCGCATCCCGGTGCCCATCTCGAACCCGAACTGTCCGGCCCCCCACTCGCGCAGGTGCTGCACGCCCTCGGGCACCAGCCGTGCGTTCTCCGGCACCCGGAACCGGACGAGCCCGCACTCCCGCAGCAGTACCGCCACCGCGGCCACCCCGAACAGGACCCACCGGACGGACGCCGGGACCGCCGCCTGCGGGACGGCACCGACGACGGCCGCGACGAACGCCACCAGTACGGCTCCGAGGAGCAGGCCTGCGCCGAAGTACCGCACCACCGGGGACCCGCGCCAGACCGACGCGCTCAGCAGGAACGCCGAGTTGTGGCTTCAAGTGCTGCCGGAGTTGGCGAACCCCGCCCCGGCCCCGGCCGTCGCGGCCAGCAGCAGCACCGCCGCACCGACGCCACGGGCGGCGAGCACCGCACCGGTCGCGCCGAGCACCGCCAACAGCAGTGCCGGGGCGACGGGGTGCAGCACCGGGCGCAGGCGGGACACCACGGCGGCTGGCCGCCTCAGCGGGCGCCGAACAGGGACCCGAGCCCCGAGCTCGACCCCAACGAGGGCAGCAGCCTGAGCGGGCGCGACGGGTCGCCGCTCCCGTCGTCGTCGGAGGTGCCGGGGCGCACGCCGTCGTCGGAGGTGCCGGGGTCGGTGCCACCCGAGCCGCCGTCGTCGCCGGCATCGGAGGGCTCGGCGGGGGCGTCGGGCCCGGACGAGCCCGGTTCGTCCGACCCGCTGTCCGACGGCGCCGGGGACGCTCCCTCCGGGAGCGCACAGGCCGCGATGGAGATGCCGTTGTACTCGGTGCCGTCGGCGAAGGTGGCCGTGGTCATGGCATCCGAGCAGCGGTAGCCGTTCCAGCGCCAGGCGTTGCGGCCGTGGCAGCTGGTGGTGACGCGGGTGGACTCGAACGAGTCGACGCCGTCGGAGTAGGCCCCCTCGCGGTGGTAGCCGTCCGCACAGGGGTAGCCCCCGCGTCGCCAGCCGCCGTAGCAGACCGCCGGGCCTGTCGAGGGCCAGTTGTTGGCCTCCTCGCGGTAGTTCTCGGGCTGGCACGACGTGTGCTCCGACTTGTCGTCGCCCTCGGCCTCCTGCGCGGCGGCCTCCCGACGCAGGAGATACCAGTCCAGCGGCACCAGCGCGGCCGCGGCGGCGGCGATCACGAGGCCGCGCAGAACCGTACGGCGGCTGGGGCGGATCGCGCGGATCCGGGCCACCACGGCGCTGGGACGGGCGTCGACGGGCGCGTCGACGGCCGTGGGGATGTCGTCCAGCTTGCTCACGACGTGGACACCTCGTGTTCCGTGATCAGATCCAGCAGGAGGCCGCGCACGTCGGTGTCGGCGTAGACGAATCGGCGGTCGGTGACGGTGCCTGCCGCGTCCACGGCCAGGACGGTGGGCGAGTAGCCCTCGAACAACCCCGCACGGGCGTCCGGGTCGACGATCATCTCGGCGAGGTTCTCCCCGAAGGGCTCCGCCCGGTCGGAAAGGGCGACGAAACGGATCCCCGGCCTGCTGACCTCCGACAGGGCGTCCCAGACGCCGCGACACAGCGCGCAGTCGGCGTCGACGACGGCGACCAGCGCACCCGACTCCCCCCGCCGCGGCCGCCCCCCGGCGGGGGGCCCGCCGGCCCCCAGCGGGGGGCGACGCGGGCCACCCCCGCCCCCCCCCCCCCCCCCCGCGGCCCCCCCGGGGGGGGGGCCGGGCGTCCGACGAGCGGGGCGTAGCCGGACAGCTCCGCCGCACGCCCGGCCTCCAGCGTCCGCACCCGCGCGTAGACGGCGACGAGCGCCACCAGCGCGAACAGCGCCACCAGCAGGGCCAGCAGGGCGACGGCGAGCGGCAGCGTCATCGGCCCCACCGGCCGCTGAGCCGACCGAGCGCGTCGACGACGTCGTCCTCGGACATCGTCGTCGCCGCCCGGCCGGACTCCGGACCGAGCAGGACCAGGTCCATCGCGAGGCTCTCCCCCGCGAGGATGAAACGCCACTGGTGCGGGGTGCCCGCCGCGAGTGCCGCCTGCCGGTCGCCCAGCACGCGGCCTGCGCGCCACAGCTCGCCACCCGGGAGCGCGAAGCCCGCCCACTCCGGCAGCGTCGGCAGCACGTCGGTGGCCCGCCGCACGATCAGCGTGGCCATCTCGCTGCGCCCGATCACCGCGACGTCGGGCTGGGAGACCAGCAGGTCCGAGACGGGCACCAGCGACGCGCCCCCGGCGGCGTCGGTGAACCGGAACGACGAGAGCATCGACGCCACACCCGCGGGGTCGGGCGCCGGGCCGCCGAAGAAGGTGGTGGCCTCGTGCTGGGGTCCGGCGAGGACCAGCGCCGAGTCGGAGCGGTCGCGGGCCTCGAAGACGATCGCGTCGAAGCCGCGCATCGGCGTGGCGCGGCGGGAGGCCCCGGGCAGCACGTGCGTCGGGACCGCCCGGTGCTCCCCCGCCGGTGCGAAGAAGAACTGCCGCGTCAACCGCGGGCCGGAGAAGCGCGTGCTGCCGTACCAGCGGAAGGAGCCGAACGCCTCGGGGATCGTCATCTCCACCGGCGCACCCGACGGCGCGATGAGCGAGACCGCCCGGCTGGTGCCTACGGCAGCCGCCATCGTCGTCCTCCACGTGACCTGACGGGACGCCGCTGTGACGTCCCCACCCGGTCCAACGACGCGGCCGTGATCACGTGACGCGGTCTGCCCCTCGGATGACTGCGCCGTTCGGGTGATGCGGAGGTAGCGTGGAGAAGTCCGGAGACCCACGCGAGAGAAGGTCCGCCATGCCCGACCCGTCCCCGCAGCAGGAGCCGATCGACGCGGAGATCGTCGAGCCCGCGTCGAGCCCGCCGGTCACGCCCTCGGTCCCCGACTACGACGAGCGCGGCGTCCCCAGCTTCGACCACGTCCGAGCCCGGATCGAGGGGCGCCACGCCACATCACAGGGGATGACGGAGCTGACGGCCGAGACGCCGGAGTCGCGCACGATCGAGCAGCAGCTCACGGAGCGTGACGCCGCGGCGAAGGCGAAGCTGGACGAGATCCGCGGCTCCCTGGGCCGCTGACCCCACCTCACTGACCCCACCTCCTGATTGCAGGAAGGCCACCTTCATGCAATCTCGTTGCGTGAAGGTGGCCTTGCTGCAATGCGGGTGGAGGACTATGCGCCGCTTCTCGCGTCACCGCGCTTGAAGATCTTGCTGCCCAGCCACACCAGCGGGTCGTACTTGCGGTCGACCACACGCTCCTTCAGCGGGATCAGCGCGTTGTCGGTGATCTTGATGTGCTCGGGGCAGACCTCGGTGCAACACTTGGTGATGTTGCACATGCCCAGGCCGTGCTCGTCCTGCGCCTCCTTCTGCCGGTCGCCGGCGTCGAGGGGGTGCATGTCGAGCTCCGCGATGCGCATGAGGAAGCGCGGACCGGCGAAGGCCTCCTTGTTCTCCTCGTGGTCGCGCACCACGTGGCAGACGTTCTGGCACAGGAAACACTCGATGCACTTGCGGAACTCCTGGCTCCGCTCGACGTCGACCTGCTCCATGCGGTACTCGCCCGGCGCCACCCCGGGCGGCGGCACGAAGCTCGGGATCTCGCGCGCCTTCGTGTAGTTGAACGACACGTCGGTGACGAGGTCGCGGATCACCGGGAACGTCCGCAGCGGGGTGACCGTGATGACCTCGTCCTCGGTGAACGTGCTCATCCGGGTCATGCACGCCAGGCGCGGACGCCCGTTGATCTCCATGCTGCACGAGCCGCACTTGCCCGCCTTGCAGTTCCAGCGCACGGCCATGTCCTGGGCCTGGGTCGCCTGGAGCCGGTGGATGATGTCGAGGACGACCTCGCCCTCGTTCACCTCCACGGGGTAGTCGACGAGCTCGCCCTTCTCGTCGTCGCCGCGCCAGACGCGGAAGTGCTGGTCGTGCGTCATTTCATGGCCTCCCCGGCGCGATGCCCACCCAGCTCGTCGCCGGTGTAGTACTTCTTCAGCTCGTCGAGCTCGAACAGGTCGAACAGGTCCGGCCGCATCGCCACCTGCTCCTTGCGCACCAGGTCGACGTCGTCCTCGCCCAACGCGCTCAGCACCAGCAGCACGTGGCGCCATTCGGAGTCCATCACCGGGTAGTCGTCGCGGGTGTGCCCACCACGGCTCTCCTGGCGTTCCAACGCCGCCCTGGCGACGCAGAGCGAGACGAGCAGCATGTTGCGCAGGTCCAGCGCGAGGTGCCAACCCGGGTTGAACACCCGGCCGCCCTCGACGCTGACGGTGCGCGCGCGCACCGCGATGTCCTGCAGCGCCTTGAGCGCGAGCTCCATCTCGTCGGCCTTGCGGATGATGCCGACGAGGTCGTTCATCGTCTTCTGCAGCTCCTGGTGCACGACGAACGGGTTCTCCCCGCCGTCGGTGGCGCTGGAGAACGGCAACAGCGCACGCTTGTGTGCCTCGGCGACCTCGTCGGAGAGGACCGCCGGGCGCACCTCGCCCAGCGAGTCGACGTAGTCCGCCGCCCCCGCCCCGGCGCGCCTGCCGAACACCAGCAGGTCCGACAGCGAGTTGCCGCCGAGCCGGTTGGAGCCGTGCATGCCGCCGGAGCACTCGCCCGCGGAGAACAGGCCCGGCACGACCGACATCGCGGTGTCCGGGTCGACCTCCACGCCACCCATGACGTAGTGACAGGTGGGCCCGACCTCCATCGCCTCCTTGGTGATGTCGACGTCGGCCAGCTCCCTGAACTGGTGGTACATCGACGGCAGCCGCTTCTGGATCTCCTCGGGGGTGAGCCGCGAGGCGATGTCGAGGTACACGCCACCGTGCGGTGACCCGCGGCCCGCCTTGACCTCGGAGTTGATCGCCCGGGCGACCTCGTCGCGGGGCAGCAGCTCCGGGGGACGCCGGTTGTTGTCGGCGTCGGTGTACCAGCGGTCGCCCTCCTCGGGCGTGGTGGCGTACTGCTCCTTGAACACGTCGGGCACGTAGTCGAACATGAACCGCTTGCCGTCGGAGTTCTTGAGGATCCCGCCGTCCCCGCGCACCGACTCGGTGACCAGGATCCCCTTCACCGACGGCGGCCAGACCATCCCGGTCGGGTGGAACTGCAGGAACTCCATGTTGATCAGCGTGGCGCCCGCGCGCAGGGCCAGCGCGTGCCCGTCGCCGGTGTACTCCCAGGAGTTCGACGTCGTCTGGTAGCTCTTGCCGACGCCACCGGTGGCCAGCACGATCGCCGGGGCGTCGAAGCGGACGAACTGGCCGGTGGACCGGTAGTAGGCGAACGCGCCTGCGATGCGGCTCGGCCCATCCCCTTGGCCGGCCTTGAACAGCTCGGTGACCGTGCACTCGTGGAAGACGCGGATGTTCGACTCGTAGTCGCCGGTCTCCTTGAAGTCCTCCTGCTGCAGCGAGACGATCTTCTGCTGCAGGGTGCGGATCAGCTCCAGGCCGGTGCGGTCGCCGACGTGCGCGAGGCGGGGGTAGGTGTGCCCGCCGAAGTTGCGCTGGCTGATCTTGCCTTCGGGGGTGCGGTCGAACAGCGCACCGTAGGTCTCCAGCTCCCAGACGCGGTCGGGCGCCTCCTTGGCGTGCAGCTCCGCCATCCGCCAGTTGTTGAGGAACTTCCCACCACGCATGGTGTCGCCGAAGTGCACCATCCAGTTGTCGTGCGGGTTGACGTTGCCCATCGACGCCGCGCAACCGCCCTCGGCCATCACCGTGTGCGCCTTGCCGAACAGCGACTTGGAGATGATCGCGGTGCGCTTGCCCTGGGCGCGCGCCTCGACCGCGGCTCTCAGGCCGGCGCCGCCCGCGCCGATGACGACGACGTCGTACTCGTGCCTCTCGATGCTCTCGCTCATGGTGCCAGTCACCCCACGATCCGCAGGTCGGAGATCCATCCGGCCGAGACGGCCATGATGTAGAAGTCCGTGAACGCCAGCGTTCCCAGTGTGTACCAGGCCAGCTGCATGTGCTTGGTGTTGAGCCGGGAGACGAACTGCCAGCTCTTGTAGCGCGCCGGGTGCTTGGAGAAGTTGTTGATCCGCCCACCCACGATGCTGCGGCACGAGTGGCAGGAGATCGTGTACGCCCACAGCAGCACGATGTTGATCAGCAGGATGATGCTGCCCAGCCCGACGCCCGCCGTGAACGCCAGCACCGTGTCATAGGTGTTGATCACCGAGATGAGCACGGCCGCGTAGAAGAAGTAGCGGTGCAGGTTCTGCCCGAGCAGGGGGAACCGGGTCTCACCGGTGTAGCGCTTGTGCGGCTCCGCCACGGCGCACGCGGGCGGCGCGAGCCAGAAAGACCGGTAGTAGGCCTTGCGGTAGTAGTAGCAGGTGAGCCGGAACAGCAGCAGGAACGGCAACGTCAGCGCCGCGTAGGGCAGCCACCAGACGTCGGGCAGGAACCGGCCGAAGTGTGCGGCCTCCTCGAGACAGCCGACCGAGACGCACGGCGAGTAGAACGGCGTCAGGTAGTTGTACTCCGCGACGTAGTAGTTCTCCTGCAGGAACGCCCGGACGGTCGCGTAGACGACCCAGGCGGTGAGTCCGGCGAAGGTGAGCAGTGGTGGCAGCCACCACCGGTCGGTGCGTAGCGTCCTGGCCGAGATCTGCGCCCGGCCCGTGAACGCATCTGTGGTGGATGACACGTCAGTGGTCCTCATCTTCCGCTGTCGAAACTGGCCGGAGCGTACGACGTCGCACGGCCCACGTCGGTGACGGGTCGGCAACAACAGCCGCCCCGAGACAGGAGTCACACCACGTCAGACGCGGTGCGGGCACGCCGGGGGGCCCGACCTCCGAGGGGGTCGAGCCGGGCGGGAAGCGGCTGCTCGTCAGCGGGTGCGGCGGCTCCCGGTGGTCGCCGTGGGACAGTCCCGGTGGAGCTGCGCGATCACCTCGAGCGGGATCTCCGTGGAGCACGACACCGTGCACGCGCCGGTGTCGGTGCGGCCGCCGCAGCCCTCGGCGCGCTCGGATCGCCCCTGCCGCAGCTCTCCGAGGCGCGTGACCTTCGCCCCGCG
>JAKDLE010000139.1 GCA_030453005.1 Pseudonocardia sp.
CGCACGTATGTGCCGCACCGGCAGATGTTCCCCGACATGGCCTCGTTGATGTCGGCCTCCGATGTCCTCGTGGACAACGCAGGCGGAATGTGCTCCAAGGAGGCTCTGGGCCTCGGCCTGCCCGTCGTGACGTTCCGGCCGATCGCCGGGCACGGCCGCGACGACGCAGCGGCGCTCGCCCGGCTGCGGCTGACCGACGTGGTCACCGACGAGCGGGGCCTGGTGCACGCGTTGGACCGGCTCGCCCGCGATCCGCAGCGGTACTCCGACCGGGTCGCGCGGGGCCGAGCCCTGTTCGTCGCGGACGCCGCCGAGATCATCGAGCGGATCGCGCAGGACAGCGGGCCGCGCGCTGCCTAGCCGCGCGAGCGGTGCGTGTGGTCGGGACCCGCTGTGGGTTCCGGAGCCGCCCGCACAGCGGTTCTGCGCTCCGCACAACGGTTGCAACCGCTGTGCCGCGCACACAACCGCTGTGCTGGCGAGGATCAGCGCCGCAGCCGAGGGCGTCGGGCCGTTCGTGCTGCCCGTCCTGGCGTCGGTGAGTACGTTCAGCGGGTGCGGGCAGCGGGACCGGTGGGGGCGACGGTCGAGGTGGTCCATTCCGACGAGCAGCTGCGGGTGCGCCGCGTCGGCAGGGCTCTTGGGCAGGTGTGGCAGGCGGCGCTCCAGGAGTTCTTCGACACCGCCCCCCGCTCGACCGCCCGCCGTGGCAGCTCCTGCTGATGCGCGATGTCGATACCGACCGCACGGCCGTGCTCGCCGCCATGCACCATGCGCTGAGGTGACGGCGTGGCGATGACCGATGCCCTGGTCCAGTTGCTCACGGACCGCTCGCCGTCGGCCTCGGCCCAGAGCGAGAGGATCACCCGGACGCGACGAGGCCGGGGCGCGCCCGCCGGGTTCGGTGGGCGCGCGGGGATCCGGGTATGGACACTTTGGGCCCGCGAGGGTGGGCTGGTGCTGCGGGGGCTGCTCAGCGTCGGGGGCGCGGCCCTGCCTGCACCGAACGGGTTGGCGGGAGCCGGCACGACGGAGCGTCGCTACGCGATGGCCGAGCTGCCCGCGGCGGCCAGGGTACGGCCGGTGGCCCGGGAGCGGGCCGTGAGCAGCACCGCGCTGCTACTCACGGTGGTGGCCGACGCGCTGCACCGGTTCCTGGCCTGCCGCGACGAGAACCCTCCGGAGCAGCGGCTGCGGGCGATGGTGCCCCACTCGACGCGGCCGGGCCGCAGCGGAGCCGATGGCGGCAGCTGGACCTCGGCGATGGCGCTGAACCTGCCGGTCGGCCCCATGGCACCGGCACGCCGCCTCGCCCGCGTCGCCGCCGCGCTGACCGAGCTGGAGCGGGACGGACAGCCTGCCGCGACGAACGCGGTCGTTGCGGGCACAGGGACTGCTCCCCGCACGGCTGCAGGCCCGACTGGTCCGGCTGATCTGCCGTAGGCGGTTCTTCGACCTGATCGTGTCGGTGATGCCGGGATCGCGGAGGGACCACCGGGTGGCGGGCGCGCGGGTGGCGCCGGTGTTCCCGGTGCCGACGCGGCGGTGCTCCCCGCCACCGACGACTTCGCCGGCTGCCTCGCCGTCGCGCTCGACGCCATCGCCGCCGACCCGTCCGACCCGTCCGACCCGACCGGCCCGACCGGCCCCGCCGACCCGTCCGGTCCCGCTGAACCGGACGAGGTGAGGTGACGGTGGCGGGATCGAGCGGAAGGCCGCTCCTCCTCGCCGTCCCCGCGGCGGTTGGCGGCGCCGCGAGCTTCGGTGTGGGTAGCGCGCTGCAGCAGCTGGGCACCACGCGCGTCCGGACCGCGGCGCCGCTGAACCCTCGGCTGTTCGTGCACCTCGTGCGCCAGCCGCTCTGGGTGCTCGGTCTGCTGGCGGTCGTCGTGGGCCTGGCTCTGCAGCTCACCGCGCTGGCGTTCGGGCCGCTGACCCTGGTGCAGCCGCTGATGGCCCTCGGCATCCTGTTCGCCGCCGTGTCCTCGGCCTGGCTGCGGTGGAACCAGCGGGTCGACCGGGTCGTGGTCGTGGGTTGCCTGCTCTGCGTGGCAGGGCTGGCCGCGTTCCTGCTGCTCGCCCACCCCCACCGCGACCATCCGGTCCTCGTCGAGCCGCCGGTGCCGTGGGCACTGGCTGTGGCCCTGCTGGCCGTCGTGGCGGCGAGCCTGGTGTTCGCCGTGCACACCCCCGGGACCCTCCGGGTGATCGCCCTCTCGCTCGCGGCCCTCGCCGCCACGGTGCTGGTCGGCGGCATCACGATGCTGGCCCGTCACACAGCGATCCCCGCGCCGGGCCGGCGCGACAGGATCGACGATGGGGATGACGCTGCGCGGCAGCACCGCCCTTGCGACCGGGGCGTCCTCGGGGATCGGTGCCGCACTCGCCATCCGGCTGGCCGCCGCGGGCTGTCGTCCCGTGCTACTGGGCCGCGACGGGAACCGTCTGCACGAGGCGGCGCGGGCCAGCGGTGGTCGTGCCGTCGTGGCCGACTTGACGATGCAGGCCGGCCTGGGCCGGGCGTGCGAGGTCGCCGCCGAGGTGGACCTGCTGGTGAACAACGCGGGCCGCGGTTGGGCGGGGGAGCTGTCGGACATGCCCGCGGCGGACCTGCCGGACCTCGTCGCGGTGAACCTGGCGGCCCCCCTGCGCCTCACCCGGGCCGCGGTGCCCGCCACGCGGTCCCGCGGTCGCGGCCACGTCGCGTTTCCTGTCCTCCATCGCCTTCCGCACACGCGGGCGGCCCTACCACCGCGCCGTACCCCGTCCCGTCGAGGCGGGCACGGTGGCCGACGCGCTCATCGACGCGGTGCGGCGAGGCCGGTCCGAGGTGTTCGTACCGGCCTGGCTGGGGGCCGCGGCGCGGCTGCAGGGTGCCGCTCCCGCCACGTTTCACCGGCTGGCGCACCGCTTCGGCCCGGGACCGTGATCCCCGGCACGGGCCTCGTGCTCAGGCCGGGGAACCGACCCGGGCCCGCAGCCGCAGGTGGATGCCCTCGTCGCGCAGCTCCCGGCGCAGCCACAGCAGCGAGACGACCGCGGCCAGTGCCACCAGCGCGAACTTCCCGACCGTGGTGACCAGCAGGAACTCCTCGAGCGTCGCGCGGGCGAGCACCCACAGCGTCGTGACGCCGTGGGAGATGAAGACCAGCGCCCACAGCAGCGACACCCGCCGGAAGAAGCGCCGCACCCGCGGATGCCCGGTGAACTCGGTGGGGAACGCACAGAAGTCGTCGGCCAGCCGGGCCAGGACGGGCCGCTTGAACCGGATCGAGACCAGCAGGGCCAGCCCGATGAGGAAGTTCGTCAGCGTGGGTTGCAGGAAGTACACGAACGTGCTGCCGGTGACGTAGCCGAGCACCGTGCGCACCACGAGCATCCCGGTGGTGAGCAGCAGCACGGCGGGGAGCGGGGAGCGGCGCACGACCCGCCAGCCGACCGCGGCCAACCCCCAGCCGAGTGCGGCGAACAGGCCGCCGTTGAGCCCGGTGAGGGTGAGCAGCAGGTAGAACAGCCCCAGTGGGACGAGCACCGTCTCGCACAGGTTGCGCACCCCGTGCCGCAGCTGGCCTGCCAGCGTCCCGAGGTGGATCGTCAGGTGCGGCGGTTCTTTCATCGCGTCCTTCGCGGCGGCGGCGACGAGGGGGCGAAGCCCGGCGGTGGGGGTGAGGGGGGCCGTCTCAGCCTACCGACTGGGTCCGGGGCTCACCGCGCTCGGTCCCTGCGACGGTGTAGGCCCATCGTGCGGGTGGGGAGCAGGTCGGGTCGTGTTCGATCTGCGTCAACCTCTGCTGCTCCCAGCTACCCGGGGAACGAGCCGGAGGCGGCGCATGCGCGGACCGGTGACGTCAGCTCCGCATGGCCCGCACCGACTCCCGCAGCGAGCCGAGGGTCGCCATCACCGCCGTCGGCTCGTAGCCGCAGTGGGCCATGCAGTTCGCGCACCGCGGGTCCCGGCCGCGCCCGTAGGCCTCCCAGTCGGTCTCGTCGAGCAGCTCCCGGTAGCTCCCGACGTGTCCGTCGTCCATCAGGTAGCAGGGCCGCTGCCATCCGAGCAGGGAGTAGGACGGGATCGCCCACGCCGTGCACGGGAAGTCGACCTTGCCTTCGAGGAAGTCCAGGAACAGCGGCGTGTGGTTGAGCCGCCACTTCTTGCGCCGCCCGTCGGCGAACGCCTTGCGGAACAGCTCGCGGGTCTCCTCGACGCCGAGGAAGTGCTCCTGGTCGGGGGCCTTCTCGTAGGCGTAGGCCGGGGAGAGCATCATCTGGTCGACGTTGAGGTCGTTGTTGAGGAAGTCGAGCACCTCGATGACGGTCTGCGGGCTGTCGGTGGAGAAGAACGTGCTGTTGGTGGTCACCCGGAACCCGCGGCGCTGGGCGTCGCGGATGTTGTCGACGCACTGGGCGAACACACCCTGCTTGGCCACGGAGGCGTCGTGGCGCTCCTCGAGGCCGTCGATGTGCACGGCCCACGCGAAGTACGGGGACGGCGTGAACTTCTCGATCTTGCGCGGCATCAGCAGCGCGTTCGTGCACAGGTAGACGAACTTCTTGCGCTTGATCAGCTCCTCGACGATCACCTCGATCTGGGGGTGCATCAGGGGCTCGCCGCCCGCGATCGACACGATCGGGGCACAGCACTCCTCGACGGCGCCCAGCGCCTGCTCGACCGACATCCGCTGGTTGAGCAGATTCGCCGGTTGTTGGATCTTGCCGCAGCCCTCGCAGGCGAGGTTGCAGGCGAACAGCGGTTCGAGCTCGAGGTCGAGGGCGAACCGCGTTCGGCCCTGAATCTTCTGTTTCAGCAGGTAGCTGCCGACCTTGACAGCCTGGCGGAGTGGGACTCCCACGTCAGGACACCTCCTTGGGCAACGTGAAACGGATGGACTCGGTGGTGGTTCGGTGCTCGGTGACGGTCAGTGGGCCCAGCCCGCGCAGCGCGTCGAGCACCTCGTCGACGAGGAACGGTGGCGCCGAGGCGCCCGCGGTGACGCCGACGACCCGCGCGTCGACCAGCCAGCTCAGGTCGACGTGGGACACGTCGTCGACGAGGTGCGCCCGCGTACCGCACCGCTGCGCGGTCTCGACCAGGCGCCGTGAGTTCGACGAGTTGGCCGAGCCGACCACGAGGACGAGGTCGGCTCGCTCCGCGACCGCGCGCAACGCCGTCTGGCGGTTGGTGGTGGCGTAGCAGATGTCGTCGGTGCCGGGGCCGCGCAGCGCGGGGAAACGGCGCCGCAGCGTCTCGACGATCTCGCTCGACTCCTCCAGCGAGAGCGTGGTCTGCATGAGGTAGGAGACCTGCTCCGGGTCGGGGACCGGGATCCGTTCGGCGTCGGCGACGCTCTCCACGAGTGTGATCCGCCCCGGCGCCTCATCGAGCGTGCCGTCGGTCTCCTCGTGCCCGGCGTGGCCGATGAACAGCACGGTCGCGTCGCCGCGGGTGAAGCGACGGGCCTCGACGTGCACCTTCGTCACCAGTGGGCAGGTGGCGTCGATGACGTCGAGGCCCCGGTCGGCCGCGTCGGCGTGCACCGCCGGGGACACCCCGTGGGCGGAGAAGACGGTGGTCGCCCCGTCGGGTACCTCGTCGAGCTCCTCGACGAAGATCGCACCGCGGAGCGCGAGGTCCGCGATGACGTGGCTGTTGTGCACGATCTGCTTGCGCACGTAGACGGGCGCGCCGTACCGGGCCAGCGCCTGTTCGACGGTCTCGATGGCGCGGTCCACACCTGCGCAGAACGACCGCGGTGCAGGCAGCAGGACCTGCCGCGGCCCGACGACGTCGGCCCACTGCGCGAGCGGGGGACCGATCTCGGTCAGCCGCCGCAGCGCGTACAGGGCGCGGCGGGGTGTCCCCCAGCCCGCCAGCGGGTCGCGGGGGGTGTCGACGACCACGCGCACCGCCGCGAAGGGGCGGTCGCCGGTCGCGGTGGCCAGGTGGGCGGACTCCATGTCGACGGCCAGCACCCCGGACCGGGCGAGCTCGGCGTGCTCCGCGGGCCACACGACGTGGTCGCGGGTGGCGAGGGGTCCACAGTGCACCGTGAACCCCGCGCGGCGCAGCTGCCCGGCCAGCAGCGGCGCGGACGGGCACGGCACCGTCCGGTCCGGGCCCCGCACCTCGGACGCCACGACCACGTCGCCACTCGCGACGCCGTCGGTGACGCCGCCGCCGAGCCCGGCGACGGCGAGGGCGTCGAAGTCCCGCCCGGGTAGCAGCTCCTCCAGGCGGCGCGCCGTGCGTCGCCCCGAGAACCCGGTGTGGAGCACCGCACCGGGCCCCAGCAGCGGGGTCAGGGACCGGCGCAGCGCCCTGGCCTCCATGGGCAGCGGTGCGCAGACCACCAGTCGGGGCTCGGTCAGCCCGGGGGTCCGGCTGGTCCACCCGATCACGGGTCGCCCTCCGTCTCGTCCGGTATCCCGATGTCGGGCGCCCCGCCTGCGCGAGTACCGCGAGCTCGGCCGAGTGCGCTGAGCGGGAAGACCAGCCGGTAGAGGTGGTAGTTGATGGAGAAGTCGCCGGGGAAGCCGGTGCCGGTGTAGAGGTCCTCGTCCCAGCTCCCGTCCCGGTTCTGGTGGTCGGCCAGCCAGACGGTCGCGCGGTGCACGGCCGGGTGATTGGGTCGGAGCCCGGCAGCGACCAGCGCGGGCACCACCGCGCCGGTGCCGTAGACGTGGTTGACGCCCCACCGGCCGAACCAGGACCCGTCGGGTTCCTGGTGGGCCAGCAGCCAGCCGACACCCCGTTGCACCGCGGGCAGGTCCGGCCCGTCGACGATGGACAACGCCTCGACCACGTGCGCGGTGACGTCGGCTGACGGCGGGTCGATCACGGCACCGAAGTCGCAGAACGGCAGCTTGGTGATCACCTCGCGGGTGTTGTCGGCGTCGAAGGCGGCCCAACCTCCGTCGCGGCCCTGCATGCCCTCCAGCCACACCACGCCCCGCCGGGTCGCCTCGGCCACCGCCGCCGGGTCGGGATGGGCGACGCGGTGCAGGGCCAGCAGCGCCTCCGCGGTGTCGTCGACGTCCGGGTAGCCGTCGTTGTCGAACTCGAACGCCCACCCGCCCGGGGGGTGTGCGGCCTGCGAACCGACCAGTCCCCGCGGACGGTGATCTCCTAGTGTCCCGAGTCGTTAGTTGTCATCATAAGTCGTTGGCAGTATGCGCCG
>JAKDLE010000140.1 GCA_030453005.1 Pseudonocardia sp.
GCACCGTCTGCGCGGACGCGGGCCGCGCCGAGGAGTTCGTGCACGGCCTCGGCCACGGCGTGGGACTGCAGATCCACGAGGCTCCCGCGCTCTCACCGACCGGCACGGGCGCCCTGGCCGCGGACATGGCCGTCACGGTCGAGCCGGGCGTCTACCTCGAGGGTCGCGGCGGGGTGCGCATCGAGGACACGCTGATCGTGGGCTCCGACGCGGCGGAAGCACTGACCCGGACCACCAGGGAGCTGCTCGAGGTGTAGCCCGGTACCCTGGTCGACGGACGACGGCGCCGAGCGCGCCGCCGGTCGAGAACACACCTCCGCGCGAGCAGGCGGTGCCGGGCACCCGAGGCCGTGGCGCCTCCTCGACGCGGCCCCGATCGACCCAGGAGAATCGCTCACGTGGCCACCACGAACGACCTGAAGAACGGCCTGGTCCTCAACCTGGACGGCCAGCTGTGGGCGGTCACGGCGTTCCAGCACGTCAAGCCCGGCAAGGGCGGCGCCTTCGTGCGCACGACGCTGAAGAACGTCATGACCGGGAAGGTCGTCGACAAGACCTTCAACGCGGGCACCAAGGTGGAGACGGCCACCGTCGACCGGCGCGACATGACCTACCTCTACCGCGACGGCGCCGACTTCGTGTTCATGGACGGCGACACGTTCGACCAGATCCCGATCCCCGAGGTCATCGTCGGCACCGCCGCCGGGTACCTGCTGGAGAACCAGGTGGCGATGGTGGCGCTGCACGAGAGCGTGCCGCTGTTCGTCGAGCTGCCCACGTCGGTGGAGCTGGTCATCAGCCACACCGACCCGGGCCTGCAGGGCGACCGCTCCACCGGCGGCACCAAGCCCGCCACCCTGGAGACGGGCGCGGAGATCCAGGTGCCGCTGTTCGTCACCACCGGCGAGAAGGTCAAGGTGGACACCCGCGACGGGCGCTACCTCGGCCGCATCTCCAGCTGATGCTGAGAGCGCGCACCAAGGCCCGTAAACGGGCGCTGGACATCCTGTTCGAGTCCGAGGCCCGCGGCGACGACCCGCTCGCGGTGCTGGTGGCGCGCCGCGAGACCGACGACGCCCCGCCGGTGTCGGAGTACGCCGCGATGCTCGTCGAGGGCGTCGTCACCCATCGGGAGCGCATCGACCAGCTGCTCGCCGAGCACGCCGAGGGGTGGACGGTCGTGCGGATGCCCGCGGTCGACCGGGCCCTGCTGCGGATCGGGGTGTTCGAGCTGCTGTGGGTCGACGAGATCGACGACCCCGTGGCCATCACCGAGGCGGTAGAGCTGGCGAGGAGCTTGTCCACGGACGACAGCCCGCGGTTCCTCAACGGGGTGCTGGGCCGCATCGCCGATATCGCACCCCAGCTGCGCGCCACCCGCTGACGGAGCCGGGCGGCGGGACACGGAACGGCCCCCCGTCCGTCGGACGAGGGGCCGTTCGTCGCGAGACGCGGGTGGCCTTCCCCTGCCACGCGTGCCGCTACGGGGCGGGGCGCGCCTCCGGGGGGAGGACGCCCCACTCGATGAGCTGGTCCGTCAGCTCACCCGGGCTCTTGTCGTAGATGATCGCGAGCGAGCGCAGGTCCTCGGCGCGGATGCTGAGCACCTTGCCGTTGTAGTCGCCGCGCTGGCTCTGGATGGCCGCGGCGTAGCGGGCCAGCGGGCCCACCTTGTCCGCCGGGAGCTGCTGGAGCCGCTCCAGGTTGATGACGATCTTCGTGGCGGGCTCGGATCCGGACGGCACGCGGCCCTCGGGCAGGAGCTCGGCCACGGGCACGCCGTAGAAGTCGGCCAGTTCGGCGAGCTTCTGCACGGTGACCGCACGGTCACCGCGCTCGTAGGAGCCCACCACGACCGCCTTCCACCGGCCGCCCGACTTCTGCTCGACTCCGTGCAGCGACAGACCCTGCTGCTGCCGGATGGCGCGGAGCTTCCCGCCGAGCGCTTTGGCGTAGTCGCCCATGCGGCGACCTCCTTCGTTACCGGCGACGGCCGCGGGGGCCGACGGCACACGAGCTGACGTGGATCCGGGGGGCCGACGCCCTCGACACAGTCGATCAATACGGAGAGTAATCATGCGCTCGCCGCCGCCGATCGGTCAAGTTGGCCGACCCCTCCCGGTGCCGTAGTGCCGCGGTTCCACCCGAACGGCTGATCGACAGGCCCCCGCCTGCGCATTCCAGGAGGACGCGGGCGCCCGTATCGCCCAGGCGTCGTAATCGGAGCGTGACCGACCTGTGACGGTAGGGACTCCGGTGAGTGTCCGCGACGGTCGCCGTTGTGACGCTGCCGATGCTCGGCGCCGTGCAGGGGGGTCGCGACGGCGTCCGCTGATACCGTCGACTCGACACCGTTCCTTTAAGGCCCGTCCGGTGAGGCGGGGAAGGAGAGCCACGTGGCGAACGATCGCCGCGGGGACGCACACGGCGCGCCTGCTGACCGGGAACTGCTCAGCGCCGCCGACGTCACCCGCACCATCGCGCGCATCGCGCACCAGATCATCGAGAAGACCGCCGGTGACGAGCGGGCCGTGCTCATCGGCATCCCCACCCGCGGCGCCGTGCTGGCCCGCCGCCTCGCCGCGGCCGTCGGGGAGTTCTCCGGCACCACGCTCGAGGTCGGGTCCGTGGACGCCACGCTCCACCGCGACGACCTCCGCCGCCGCCCCGCCCGCGCCCTGGAGGACACCGAGGTGCCCGAGGGCGGGCTCGACGACCGGCTCGTCGTACTCGTCGACGACGTGCTGATGTCCGGGCGCACCGTGCGGGCCGCGCTCGACGCACTGGCCGACCACGGGCGCCCGCGCGCCGTGCAGCTCGCCGTGCTGGTCGACCGCGGCCACCGCGAGCTGCCGATCCGCGCCGACTACGTGGGCAAGAACGTGCCCACCGCCCGCGACGAGCAGATACTCGTGCTGCTCACCGAGACCGACGACGTCGACGGCGTGCGGCTGCGGCGGGGCCCGACACCGGAGGGGGCCCCCGCGTCGTGAAGCACCTGCTGTCGGTCACCGACCTCGACGCCGCCACGGCCACCGGGCTGCTCGACACCGCCGACCGGCTCAAGCAGGCGCTGCTGGGCCGCGAGGTGCGCAAGCTCCCGACGCTGCGCGGGCGCACGGTCGTCACGATGTTCTACGAGAACTCCACACGCACCCGGGTGTCGTTCGAGATCGCCGGCAAGTGGATGAGCGCCGACACGGTGAACGTGAGCGCGTCGGGGTCGTCGGTGAGTAAGGGCGAGTCGCTGCGCGACACGTCGCTGACGCTCTCGGCGATGGGCGCGGACTGCGTGGTCGTGCGCCACCCCGCGTCCGGCTCGGCGCACCGGATGGCGGCGTGGGCCGACCGCGCCGCCGTCGGGGGTGGAGGGGAGTCGACCGGCACCCACACCTCCATCGTCAACGCGGGCGACGGCACCCACGAGCACCCCACCCAGGCGCTGCTCGACGCCGCCACGCTGCGGGACCGGCTCGGCGCGATCGCGGGCCGCCGGGTCGCGATCGTCGGCGACGTGCTGCACAGCCGCGTCGCGCGGTCCAACGTGTTCCTGCTCGCCACGCTCGGCGCGGAGGTCGTGGTCGTCGCGCCGCCCACCCTGCTGCCCGTCGGCATCGCGCAGTGGCCGTGCCGCGTGAGCCCGTCACTCGACGCCGAGCTGCCCGCGCTGGACGCGGTGATGATGCTGCGCGTGCAGGCCGAGCGGATGCACGGCTCGTTCTTCCCGTCCTCGCGGGAGTACGCGGTCTCCTACGGCCTCTCGCAGGCCCGGGCGGCGCTGCTGCCCGACCACGCGGTCGTCCTGCACCCGGGCCCGATGGTGCGCGGCATGGAGATCGTGCCCGCCGTGGCCGACGGCCCCGCGTCCGCGGTGCTGGCGCAGGTGTCCAACGGCGTCCACGTCCGCATGGCCGTCCTCTACCACCTCCTGGCGGGAGCGCCCGAATGAGCACCGAGCCCCCCACCCCCCGTTGCAGCATGGCCACCTTCACGCAACGAGGCTGCATGAAGGTGGCCTGCCTGCAACGGTCGACGGGAGCACTGTGAACACCGAACTGTTGATCACCGACGTCCGGCCGTACGGCGGGGACGCCGTCGACGTGCTCGTCCGCGACGGGGTGGTCGCCGAGCTCGGCGCCGGGCTCGACGCGCCCGAGGGCGCATCCACACTGGACGGTGGCGGGCACGTGCTGCTGCCCGGGTTCGTGGACCTGCACGTGCACCTGCGCGAGCCCGGCGGCGAGGAGTCCGAGGACATCGCCACCGGGTCGGCGGCCGCGGCGCTGGGCGGGTTCACCGCGGTCTTCGCGATGCCCAACACCGACCCCGTGGCCGACACCGCCGTCGTGGTCGAGCACGTCCGGCGGCGCGGCGAGGAGGTGGGCCTCGTCGACGTGCACCCGGTCGGCGCGGTCACCGTCGGGCTCGAGGGCGCCAAGATGGCCGAGCTCGGCACGATGGCGGGCAGCCGCGCGCAGGTGCGCATGTTCAGCGACGACGGACGCTGCGTCAACGACCCGCTGATCATGCGTCGCGCGCTGGAGTACGCCTCCGCCCTCGATGTCGTCATCGCCCAGCACGCCGAGGACCACCGTCTCACCGGCGGTGCGCAGGCGCACGAGGGTGTCGTCGCCTCGCGGCTGGGGCTGGCGGGCTGGCCCGCCACCGCCGAGGAGACGATCGTCGCCCGCGACTGCGCGCTCGTCCGCGAGGCCGGGGCCGCCCTGCACGTCTGCCACATCTCCTCGGCGCGCACCGTGGAGGTGCTGCGGGCGGCGAAGGCGGCCGGGGTGCGCGTCAGCGCCGAGGTCACCCCGCACCACCTGCTGCTCACCGACGGGCGGCTCACGAGCTACGACCCCGTCAACAAGGTCAACCCGCCGCTGCGCACCGCCGCGGACACCAGGGCGATGCGCGCGGCGCTGGCCGAGGGCGTGATCGACGTGGTGGCCACCGACCACGCGCCGCACGCCGCGCAGTACAAGGACACCGAGTGGCAGGCGGCACGTCCGGGCATGCTCGGGCTGCAGACGGCGTTCTCGGTGGTCGTGCACACCATGGTCGAGCCGGGGCTGCTGGACTGGCGCGGCGTGGCCCGCGTGCTGTCCGAGCGCCCGGCGGAGATCGGGCGCCTACCCGACCAGGGCCGCCCGATCGCGGTGGGGGAGCCTGCCACGTTTGCGCTGGTCGACCCCGAGGCACAGTGGACGGTGCGGGGTGCGGCGCTCGCGAGCCGGGCGTCCAACACACCGTACGAGGGGATGCGGCTGCCCGGAGTGGTGGTCGCCACGGTCCTGCGGGGGACGATCACCGCGCGGGACGGGAAGGTGCAGACATGAGTGCCCAGAAGGAATCGTCACTGCTGGTACTGGAGGACGGGCGGATCTTCCGCGGCGAGGCTTACGGGGCGCTCGGCACGGGGCTGGGCGAGGCGGTGTTCACCACCGGTATGACCGGCTACCAGGAGACGCTGACCGATCCCTCCTACCACCGCCAGATCGTGGTGCAGACCGCCCCGCAGATCGGCAACACCGGCTGGAACGACGAGGACGACGAGTCGCGCGGCATCCAGGTGGCCGGGTACGTGGTGCGCGACCCGTCGCGCACGCCGTCGAGCTGGCGCTCGCGCCGCTCGCTCGGCGCCGCGCTGGCCGAGCAGGGCATCGTGTCGGTGGCGGGCGTCGACACCCGGGCGCTGGTGCGCCACCTGCGCGAGCGGGGGGCCATGCGGGCCGGGGTCTTCTCCGGTGGCTCGCTCGGCCCGGACGCGGAGCTGGTCGAGCGGGTGCGGGAGAGCCCGTCCATGGAGGGCGCCGACCTCTACGGCGCGGTCACCACCGAGCGGACCTACGTCGTGCCCGCGGACGGGCAGACCCGGTTCCGGGTGGCGGCGCTCGACGTCGGCATCAAGTCGAACACCCCCCGGATGCTGGCGAAGCGGGGCATCGAGACGCACGTGCTGCCCGCGGCCACGCCGACCGGGGCGATCGAGGAGCTGGCGCCCGACGGGTTCTTCCTGTCCAACGGGCCAGGGGACCCGGCCACCGCCGACGGCCCGGTGGCGCTCACCCGGCAGGTGCTGGAGCGGCGGATCCCGCTGTTCGGCATCTGCTTCGGCAACCAGATCCTCGGCCGCGCGCTGGGCCGGGGCACGTTCAAGATGCGCTACGGCCACCGCGGCATCAACATCCCGGTGATCGAGCACGCCACCGGCCGCGTCGCGATCACCTCGCAGAACCACGGGTTCGCCGTGGAGGGGGAGGCCGGGGAGCTGTTCGACACCCCGTTCGGGCGCGCACAGATCACCCACACCTGCCCCAACGACGGCACCGTCGAGGGCCTCGCGGCGCTGGAGGTGCCCGCGTTCAGCGTGCAGTACCACCCCGAGGCCGCCGCGGGCCCGCACGACGCCGCCGACCTGTTCGACCGCTTCGTCGAGCTGATGGCCGCGCACCCCCGGTCCGGAAAGGACGCCTGATGCCCCGCCGCGACGACATCCGCCACGTCATGGTGATCGGCTCCGGGCCGATCGTCATCGGCCAGGCCTGCGAGTTCGACTACTCCGGCACCCAGGCCTGCCGGGTACTGCGGGCCGAGGGAATCCGGGTCTCGCTGGTCAACTCGAACCCGGCGACGATCATGACCGATCCCGAGTTCGCCGACGCCACCTACATCGAGCCGATCACCGCCGAGTACGTCGAGAAGATCATCGAGGTGGAGCGGCCGGACGCGATCCTGGCCACGCTGGGCGGGCAGACCGCGCTCAACACCGCCGTCGCCCTGCACGACAACGGCGTGCTGAAACGGTACGGCGTCGAGCTCATCGGTGCGGACTTCGAGGCGATCCAGCGCGGCGAGGACCGGCTCAAGTTCAAGGAGATCGTGCAGTCGATCGGCGGCGACGTGCCGCGCTCCGCGGTGTGCCACTCGATGGACGAGGTGCGCGCCGCGGCCAGCGAGCTGGGGCTGCCGGTCGTCATCCGGCCCTCGTTCACGATGGGCGGGCTCGGTTCCGGCATGGCGCACACCGCCGCCGCCCTGGCGCGCCTGGCGGGCGGCGGGCTCGACGCGTCGCCGGTCACCGAGGTGCTCGTCGAGGAGTCGGTACTCGGCTGGAAGGAGTTCGAGCTGGAGCTGATGCGCGACCACCA
>JAKDLE010000141.1 GCA_030453005.1 Pseudonocardia sp.
CACCCCGACCCGGCCGTCGCCTCCTCGGATGAGGAGCCCGCTCCGTCGTCAGGCCCCGGGGCCACCGACGGCGGAGCGCCGTCGATGAAGGTACTCACCAGACTCCCTCGCGAGGCTCGTTGGATGCGCTGCATCGACGGCGCGCGCTCGCGCTCACGTCAACCCCCGCCGGGTCGCGCACCGGTCACCGCTGGCTCCAGGCCTGCTTCGTGGCCCGGACCAGGCGGTCCTTCAGCTCGCGCGTATGCCGGCGGCTGACGGGGAGCTCGGCGCAGTCGGGGCCGGTGCCGACCCGGACGACATACCCCGACCCGGACAGCCGCAGCTCGGTGACCAGCGGCAACGACACCAGGAACGAGCGGTGGATGCGGACGAAGCCTGCGTCGCGCCAACGGTCCTCCAGGACCGAGAGCGGGATGCGGACGAGATGGCTGCCCTCGGCGGTGTGCAGCCGGGCGTAGTCGCCCTGGGCCTCCACGTAACGCACGGCCGAGCGCGGCACGAGCTTCGTGGTGCCCGCCAGCTCGACGGGGATGACCTCGTCCTCGCCGTTGTCCGGCGGGACCGGCTCGGCGGCGACGGACGTGCGGCGCGCGAGGATGCGGTCGATCGCGGCGGAGAGCCGCTCGGAGCGCAGCGGCTTGAGCAGGTAGTCCTCGGCGCCCACCTCGTAGGCGTCGACCGCACGGTCGTCGTGCGCCGTGACGAACACGACCGACGGCGGCACGGCCATCGACGAGAACACCCGGGCGAGCTCGAGCCCGTCGAGGCCCGGCATCCGGATGTCGAGGAACACGACCTCGACATCCGTGCGCTCGGCGACGCGGGTGCCGGTGGCGGGGTTCAGCGTCCCGCGGGCGGCCTGCCCGGCGGGTGCGGCCTCTCGCACGCCCTGGCGGCTGTTGAGGATGCGGAGTGCGTCGGTGGCGTCGGACGCCTTGAGCACGAGACCGACCCGAGGATCCTCGCCGAGCAGGTACGCGAGTTCCTCGAGTGCCGGTTCCTCGTCGTCCACCGCGAGAACGACCAGGCCGCCGGAGCTGTCGTTGCTGTCCACGATCTCCTCATCCTGCGTGGGCCCTACCCTGCTCGGGCCGGGGCCCGCGACGACCACGAACCCCGCCGACCATGGTGACGGCGAATCCGTGTGAGTGCCAGCGTTCGGCACCAATCGGGTTCGTCCGACCACGCGGAGCTACATCACATCTAGGCTACAGACCGTACCGCGCCCAGGTGGCCCGGATGTCGGCCGCCTGCGCCAACCCGAGCAGGCCGTCCGCCCCGAACGGGCCCGCCGCCGCAGGCGCACCCCCCAGGCCGAGGCGGGCCAGCAGCGGCTTGCGTCCCTCGACGGGCACCAGCTCCGCGTCCGGGAACCGCTCGGTCAGCACCCGACGGGCCGTACCCAGGCCGTCGACCAGGCCCCTCTCCACGGCCCGTGCGCCCGTCCACACCTCGCCGGTGAACAGGTCGGCGTCGGAGTCGAGCCGGGCACCGCGCCGGGACACCACCCATTCGCGGAACATCTCGTGCAGCTGGTCCTGCAGGTCACGCAGCCACTCGACGTCCTCGGGCCGCTCGGGCAGGAACGGGTCGAGCCGCGACTTGGACTCCCCCGCGGTGTACAGCCTGCGTTGCACGCCGAAACGCTCGATCAGACCGTCGAGGCCGAAGCCCTGGCTGACGACGCCGATCGAGCCGACGATCGAGGTGGCGTGCGCGAAGATCTCGTCGGCGGCGCACGCGAGCCAGTACCCGCCGGACGCGGCGACGTCCTCACAGAACGCGAGTACCGGCACCTCCTTCTCCTGCGCCAACCCGCGGATGCGGTCGGCCACCAGCGCCGACTGCGTGGGCGAGCCGCCGGGCGAGTTGACCTGCAGCGCGACGGCCACCAGCCCCTCGGGCGCGAAAGCCCGCTCCAACGTCTTCTCCAGTGCCGCGGCGTTGATCACGGCGCGGGGCACCGGCCCCGTGGTCGGGGTGATCACCCCGTGCAGCCGCACCAGGGAGACGACGGGGCGGTCGGCCCGCTCCCCGAGGCGGCCGGGGAGCCGGGAGGCGAGACGGTCGGGGATGCGCAGCGCGTCCATACCGGCACGCTACGCGGGACCGCCGGGATCAGACGCGGACGTTCGCCCGGAACTTCGGCACCCGCAGCGTGATCTTCATGCCCTCGCCGATGTTGGTCTCCACGACGAGGCCGAACTGGTCGCCGAAGGCCGAGCGCATCCGGTCGTCGACGTTGCCGAGGCCCACGTGGGCGCCGGAGAGGTGGGCGTCGTCGAGGTCCTCGGTGAGCCGCGCGGGGTCCATGCCCACGCCGTTGTCCTCGACGATGATCACGCACTCGGAGCCTGCGTTCTCCGCGGTCAGAGTGATCGTGCCACCGCTGGGCTTGCCTGCGAGACCGTGCCGCACCGCGTTCTCCACCAGCGGCTGCAGCGCGAGGAACGGCAGCACGACGCCGAGCACCTCGGGGGCGATCTGCAGCTTGATGTTGAGCCGGTCGGAGAAGCGGGCCTTCTCCAGCTCGATGTAGCGCTCGATGTTGGTGAGCTCCTCCTTCAGCGTGGTGAACTCGCCCGCCGAGCGGAACGAGTAGCGCGTGAAGTCGGCGAAGGCCAGCAGCAGCTCGCGGGCGCGCACCGGGTCGGTGCGGATGAACGAGGCGATGGTCGTCAACGCGTTGTAGATGAAGTGCGGGGAGATCTGTGCGCGCAGCGCGCGGACCTCCGCCCGGTTCAGCCGCGCGCGCGACTCGTCGAGCTCGGCCAGCTCCAGCTGGCTCGACACGTACCGCGCCACCTCGGCGGTGGCGCGCAGGAGCACCGGGCTGGCCGTGGAGGTCGTGAGGGCGGCGAGCGTGCCGACGATGTTGCCGTCGGTCTCCAGCGGCACGACCACGATCCCGCGCACCTCGCAGCCCGGGTGGTCGCACGAGAGCGACGAGTGCGAGAGCACCTGCTGGCGCCCGGTGGAGATGACCAGCTCGGCGAGCGTGCGGACGTCAGGCTGGTGCTGGTCGGAGTCGCCGTCCCAGCCCAGCCGCTCGCCGCGGGCGTCGGTCATCGCCAGTGCGCACGTCTCGAGCAGGGTGCGCAGGTACGGCAGCGCGAACGACGCGGCACTCGGCGAGAGCCCCTCGCGGAGCGCGGGTGCGGCGAGCGCGACCGTGTGGAGCGTGCCGAACGTCGCCTTCTCCAACGGGTTGGCGAAGGTGTTGCGCTTGTTGCGCAGGGCGTAGAAGACGGCCGCGGCCACGCTGAGCACCAGTAGCCCGCCCAGCACCAACACGGCCGGGGACAACGCATCCAAGTCTCTACCTCACCAGCCGGGACAGCCGACGGTCGGCGAGTGGCCTACCGCCGGTCTGACACCCCGGACAGTACTGGAACGACCTGGTCGCGAACGACACCTCCCGCACGGTGTCCCCGCACACCGGGCACGGCAGGCCGGTGCGCGCGTGCACCCGCATCCCCGAGCGCTTCTCCCCCTTGAGCTGCGCGGCCTGCTGCCCCACCGACCGGTCCACGGCGTCGGTGAGCACCGAGCGCAGCGCCGCGTGCAGGGCGTCGACCTGCTCGGTGGTGAGCCGCGCCGCCGACGCGTACGGCGAGAGCCGCGCGGTGTGCAGGATCTCGTCGCTGTAGGCGTTGCCCACCCCGGCCAGCACGGTCTGCTCCACGAGCAGCGTCTTGATCCGCTCGCCGCGGCCGGTGAGCAGCGCGCCGAACTCATCGCGGGACAGCGCCAGCGCGTCGGGCCCGAGGCGGGCGACTCCGGGCACCTCTCGGGGCTCGGACACCAGGTACACCGCGAGGCGCTTCTGCGTGCCCGCCTCGGTGAGGTCGAACCCCGGGCCGCCGACGTGGTCGAGGTGCACCCGCAGCTCCAGCGGCCCCCGCCCGGGCTTGGGCGGGGTCACGGTGGCGGTGTCGTGCCAGCGCAGCCAGCCGGCGCGCGAGAGGTGGGTGACCAGGTGCAGCGGATCAGCGCCGCCAGCCCCGTCCTCGAACTCGACGGCCAGGAACTTCCCGTACCGCGCCGCTCCCGTCACGACCCGCCCCACGAGCGAGGCGAGCGGCGGCGCATAGGTCTTCACGGCACTCATCGACGCCACGTCGACGCGGGCCACCGGTCGGTAGAGGGCGTGTTCGCGCAGGTGGTGGGCCAGCGCCTCGATCTCCGGCAGCTCGGGCACGGGACAGGCCCTAGCTCACCGGTTGCAGCGGGCTGTCGGCGTGGCCCGGGGTGCCCTGGGTGCGCAGCCGCCGCACCACGATGCGTAGCTCCTCGCGCGCCTTGGAGCCCCCGCGGACCAGCCCGACCCAGCGCTCGGCGGGCTGGTCGTAGCTGCCCGCCGTCTCCGCGACCATCTTCCAGGGCCGACGCAACCACCAGCGGAACGGGAAGAACAACACCACGACGACACCCAGGAGCCACAGGAACCAGGGGATGTGTACCTCCGCGGGCGTCCACACGACGAGCAGCACCCAGAACAGGAACAACGACGAGAGGATCAGCACCGCCGCGCCGCGCCCACCGTCGACGTCGTGCTCGAAGTCGTCGCCGGTGGCAGGCACGGACCACTCGATGGTGCGGCGCACCGACCAGGTTCGACCGTCGACGCCCGCGACCGTCTTCGTTCCCATGCTCCCCGCCACCGATGACCGGGCCCCATACGTGGGCCGTACCTCGCCCACTGTCCCACACCGGCGCCCTACTGAGCGGAGTTCTACCGCGGGCAGGCGGGGGGCGCGTCGACCCGTCCCGGGGGCGAGCAGGTGGCCGACGACGAGCTCGGCGGGCACGGCGCCCTCGGTGCGCACGAGATGCGGCACCTGGCGAGACCTCGACGGCCGCCCGCACGAGGTCGTCCGCGAGATCCGGGAAGCCAGGAGGACGTTCATGATCGCCGGATCCGGGACATACCCGCCACGGGTGGCGGGAATGTCCCGATCCTGACGATCATCTCGACGGGTGGGTCTGCGGCGCAGACCGGGCCACGCACCGTCCCGGGCCCGCCGCAGTCCCGGGGCTTGTCAGGATACGCCGCGCGGTCCTCGGCGACGACCTCACCGACCAGCGCGGGTAGTGGCGTCGATCAACCGGTCGGGTGCCGGCCCTCCGCCCGGGCCCTGAGCCCGCGGGTGAGCCGGCATCGCGCGCCGGATCAGCCCCTTCGCGCGCTGCGCCTGCGCCGTTGGCTACCACCGCAGCGGCAGGCTCGTGACGCCGTTGATGAAGTTCGACGTGAGCCGTCGCGGCTCGCCGTGGAGCACAGCCGGGGGCAGCGCCAGGAACTCGGTGAAGAACGCCCGCATCTGCAGCCGGGCGAACGCCGCACCGAGGCACAGGTGCGGCCCCTGCCCGAAGGCGAGGTGCTCGTTGGGGGTGCGCGCCGGGTCGAAGCGGTTCGGGTCGGGGAAGCGGCGCTCGTCGACGTTCGCCGAGCAGTGGTAGACGACGACCTTGTCGCCTCCCGCGATCTCCCGTCCCGCGAGCACCACGTCGCGGGCGGCGGTGCGCCGGAAGGTGAGCACCGGCGGATGGACGCGCAGCATCTCCTCGACCGCCGTGGGCAGCAGCGACGGGTCGGCGCGCAGCCGCGCGTGCGCGCCCGGGTTCCGCAGCAGGGTGAGGACCCCGCCGGGCAGGGCGCTGCGCACCGTGTCGTTGCCCGCGATGACGAGCAGGAAGAAGAACATCTCCAGCTCGGTGTCGGTGAGCTGCTCGCCGTCGACCTCGGCCTGCACCAGCGCCGTCATGACGTCGTCGGCGGGTCTGCGCCGCTTGTCCCGCGCGAGCGACTGCGCGTAGGCGAACATGTCGGCGAGCATCGCGGGCGAACGGGGGTTGACCGGCTTGCCCTCGGCGTCGGTGACCACCGTGGCGTGCTCCGGGTCCTGATAGCCGATGACGCGGTCGGTCCACCGCTTGAGCAGCGGGCGGTCGTCGGGCGGGACCCCGAGCAGGTCGGAGAGGTTCTGCAGGGGGAGGTCGTCGGTGACGTCGCGCGGCAGGTCGCACCCGCCGTTGCGCACGGCCGCGGCGAGCATCGCGGCGGCCCGCCGCGCGATCACCTCGGCGAACCGTTCCAGCCTGCGCCGCGAGAACGCCCCCGTGACCAGGGTGCGCAGCCGCACCTGCTCGGGCGGGTCCATGTTGAGCACCATGCGCCGGATGAACGGGAGGTCGGCCGGGTCGGGGTCGTGGATCTGGGTGGCCCCCAGCGAGGACGAGTAGTCCTGCGGGTTGCGCAGCACGTGCCGCACATCGGCGTGGCGGGTGACGGCCCAGAAGCCCGGGCCCGCGGGCCAGATCCCCACCTCGTGCTCGTCCTGCCAGCTCACCGGGTCGGTGTCGCGCAGCTCCCGCAGCGCGTCGTGCGGCACACCGCGGGCGAAGATCCTGGGGTCGAAGACGTCCACCACGGGTCAGCCGAACTCGAGCGCCGGGGTGAGTACGCCCTCGAGCGCGAGCAGCCACTCCTTGACGGCCCGTCCCCCGCCGAAGCCGCCGAGCCCGTCGGCGCCCAGCACGCGGTGGCACGGCACCACCAGCGGCAACGGGTTGGATCCCATGATCGCGCCGACGCCGCGGGCCGCCGTGTGGGCGTGGCCCAGACCGCTGCGCGCCGCGAGCTCCCCGTAGGTGACGGTGGTGCCGAACGGCACGGTGTCGTGCAGTGTCTCCAGCACCCGGCGCCGGGATCCCGAGGTGAGGCTCCAGTCGAGCGCAACCGGGACGGCGCGGCGTGACCCGGCCAGGTACTCGCGCAGCTGCTCGGTGGCCTCGGCAGTGGCCCCGAGGGTGTTTCCGGCGCCGGCGGGCGCGAGGGTGCCTCCGGCGCCGGCGGGCGCGAGAGTGCCTCCGGCGCCGGCGGGCGCGAGAGTGCCTCCGGCGCCGGCGGGCGCGGCGACGAGCGACACGCCCAGCCGGGCGGCGGCGCGTTGGGCCGCACGGGACGCGTCGCCGAACGCCACCAGCGCCAGGCCGGCACCGGTGACCCCGATGGTCAGGGCCCCGATCGGTGCGGGCGCCGGGAGCACGGCACAGACGAGGGTCACGAGGGGCAGTGTGCCGTTCGATGAAGCGTGACGTTCTGTCCCGCTCACCGAGCCACCGCCTCGCGGCG
>JAKDLE010000142.1 GCA_030453005.1 Pseudonocardia sp.
TGCGCACTCCCCCGGCGCCGGTGGCTCGGGCTGCGCGACGGCCACCACGGACCCGCTCAGCAGAGCCAGCGCCACGAGGCCCCCGATGGTGACCTGTCGTCTCATGCGAATCCCCCAGCATCTCCACGACACACAACTCGTGTCACAACTCGGACGCTGCGGACAGTAGGCCGAATCCGTCACTCTGATCCCTCACGTCACACCATCGAGCACCCGGATCCACACGGGCGGTGTCACGAAACGTCACCGCCGCCCGACCCGATCGCGGTGATCGGGCGGACGGCGGCGACGAACGGTGCGGTGAGCGGTCGGGCTACCCCTGTGGGGGAACGGTCACCAACCGCGGGAGGCGTAGCGCTGGGAGTCGGCCAGGTCGGCGACGTTGATCCCGACCATCGCCTCGCCCAGCCCGCGCGAGACCTTGGCGATCACGTCGGGGTCGTCGAAGAACGTGGTGGCCTTGACGATGGCCTCGGCGCGCTGGGCCGGGTCGCCGGACTTGAAGATCCCCGAGCCGACGAACACGCCCTCGGCGCCGAGCTGCATCATCATCGCGGCGTCGGCGGGGGTGGCGATGCCGCCCGCGGTGAACAGCACGACGGGCAGCTTGCCGGACCGCGCGATCTCGCGGACCAGCTCGACCGGTGCCCGCAGCTCCTTGGCCGCGACCCACAGCTCGGCCTCGTCGAGCGCGGCCAGCTTGCGGATCTCGCTGCGGATGGAACGCATGTGCCGGGTGGCCTCGACGACGTTGCCGGTGCCCGCCTCACCCTTCGAGCGGATCATCGCCGCGCCCTCGGAGATGCGTCGCAGCGCCTCACCCAGGTTGGTGGCACCGCACACGAACGGCACGGTGTAGGCCCACTTGTCGATGTGGTGGGCCTCGTCGGCGGGGGTGAGCACCTCGGACTCGTCGATGTAGTCGACGCCGAGGCTCTGCAGCACCTGCGCCTCGACGAAGTGCCCGATGCGGGCCTTGGCCATCACCGGGATCGAGACGGCGTCGACGATGCCGGAGATCATGTCGGGGTCGCTCATCCGGGCGACCCCGCCCTGCGCGCGGATGTCGGCGGGCACCCGCTCCAGCGCCATGACCGCGACGGCGCCCGCATCCTCGGCGATCCTCGCCTGCGCGGCGTCGACGACGTCCATGATCACGCCGCCTTTGAGCATCTCGGCCATCCCGCGCTTGACACGTGCGGTGCCCAGCTCGTTTCCGTGGGCGGCGGATGCGGCGGACTGCTCGGGCGACGACACGGCGGTACCTCTCAGATCAGGGAGACTCGGTCAGGCGGACAGGGCCCATGCGAAGGAACCACCCGATCGTACGTCAGCGGGGAGTCAGGGGTCCCCGGGCCGGTTCGGGGTCGGCGATCTCGAAGTAGGTGGGCAGGGGCGCGGTGCCGTGCAGGCGCAGGAGCCGGACGAGGCGGCGGGAGCGCAGGTCGAGGGTGTCGCGCACGGCGTCGTTGTGCACGCGCCTGCCCAGCACGACCAGCTGCTCGGCGTCGACGAGCTCGGCGTGCAGGCGGTTGTCCAGGGCGGAGCGGTCCAGCCCGGCGAGCAGCCGCCCGAGTGTGTTCTCCCGCACCTCGCGCTCGGCGCTAAGGCCCGCCGTCGCCAGTGCGGCCGCGGCGGCCGCCCGCACGGTCTCTTTCCGCAGCCGCGCGCCCACGGCCGCCCGACGGGCCAGCGCCGACTCCAGTCCGGACCGCGCCGCATCGGTGCGGATGTGCAGCCGGTGCAGCCGCCGTACCCGTCCGACGACGAGCGTGCCGACGGCCCCCACCAGCACGCCGAGCGCGACGATCACGGCGACGACCAGCGCGGTGGTCATCCCGCCGTCCCCGTCCGCGGGTCGGCGGCGACGGCCGCCCGGTAGACCTGCACGACCGCGCCTGCGACGACCGGCCAGTCGAACGCGGCAACCCGTCGGCGCCCCGCCGCGGAGAGCGCGGCGCGGCGGTCGGGGTCGTCGAGCAGCGCCGCGAGGCCGCGGGCCAGCGCGCCCGCGTCCCCGGCGGGGAACAGCTCGCCCGCGGGGCCGAGCACCGAGCGGAACGGGGCGAGGTCGGCGGCCAGCACGGGTGCGCCAGCGGCCATCGCCTCGGTGAGTACCATTCCGAAGCTCTCGCCACCGCGGTGCGGCGCGCACAGCACGTCCATCGACCGCATGGCCGCGGCCTTGCCCGCGTCGTCGAGGGCCCCGAGCAGGTCGAGCCGCTCGGCGACGGGGCCTGCCCGGCGGCGCAGCGCGTCGGCGTCCCCGCGGCCGACGACGACCAGCCGCAGGTCCGGACGCCGGGGGGCCAGCAGAGCCACGGCGTCGAGGAGGACCGACATGCCCTTGCGCGGCTCGTCGAAGCGGCCCACGAACCCGACGGGCTCCCCCGCGGTGGGCCGCACCGGGCCGTGCGCGAACAGGCCGACGTCGACGCCGTTGGGGATCTCGACGGCGTCCCCGCCCAGGTGGCGGACCTGCACGCGGCGGGCCGTGGGCGACACCGCGATGCGTGCGGTCACCTTCTCCATCAGCGGCCGCACCACCGCGCTGAGCGCGCTGAGCGTCCGGGAGCGCTCGGTGGCGGTGTGGAAGGTCACCACGATCGGGCCGCGCGCGACCAACAGCGTGAGCACCGAGAGGCTCACGGTGGTGGGCTCGTGCAGGTGCAGGACGTCGAACGGGTACCCCGTCGGCCGACTGCCCTGCTCGAGCCAGCGTCGGACCCGCGACAGCGCCACCGGGCCGAACCGCACCCGGGCGACCGACCCGTTGTAGGGCACGGCGACGGCCCGGCCCGCGGGGGTCACGAAGTCGGGGACCGGGCCGCCCGCCGGGGCCAGCACGTCGACGTGGTGACCCAGCGTCAGCAGGGCGCGCGCGAGGTCGAGGACGTGGGCCTGGACCCCTCCGGGCACGTCCAGTGAGTACGGGCAGACGATGCCGATGCGTAGCGGCCGGTGGGTCACGGACGGTCCGCGTTCCAGATCGGCTGGAGCATGTGCCAGTCGGTGGGCACGGCGGCGAGCATCGTGCCGAGCGCGTCGGCGAGGTCCTGCGTGGCCTTGGCCACGGCCGCGCGGTCGGGCACCTCGACGGGCGGACCGATGTCGACCGCCCAACCTCCCGGGGTGAACGACGGCACCGCGGGCAGCAGCAGTGCGCCGGTCAGGGCCGCGAGCCGGGCCGCGCCGCCGGGCAGCCGGGCAGGCTCGCCGCACAGGGAGACCTCGACGCCGGTGCCGCCGAGGTCGCGGTCCGAGACCAGGCAGACGACGCCGCCGGAGCGCAGCCGCCTGGTCAGCGCGCGGTAGGCCCGCGACCCGTCCTCCGCCGCGACCACCTCGAACCCCAACGACTCGCGGAACGACACGAAGCGCCGGTAGAGCGACTCCGGACGCAGCCGCGCCGCCACCGTGGTGAACCCCGGCTCCCGACCGAGCGCCCGGAGCGTGTGCACCAGCCACACGCCCGCGACGTCCCAGTTGCCGCTGTGGGTGAGCGCGACGACCACGCCCCTGGGCTCGACACCCGGGCCCCCGCGCTGGGCGTCGAGGAGGGGCTGTGCGCCGCGCACGTGGGGGTCCATCCGGCGGTGGACGTCGGCGAGGTCCATCGACGACAGCCGGAACACCTCGCACCAGTACCGGGCGTAGCTCCGCAGGCCGTCGCGGACGTCTGCGTCGAGCTCGGCGGGCGTGGCGTCGGGGATGAGCCGGGCGAGGTTGGCCCGCAGCTGCCGCGCGCCCGGGCCGTCGCGCCGGGCGGCCCGGTCGGCCCCCAGCCGGAACAGCGCGTGCGCCACGCCGGCAGGCAGCATGCGGACCCCGCGCCACCCCGCGGCGTACCCGGCGTCGACGAGCCGTTCGCGCACGTCGCTCACCGCGCCTGCGCGCTGCGGTACACCGCGACGAGGCGCTGCCCGAACGTCCACACCGACGCGGCGGCGAGCAGCCACAGTGCCACGGCCACTGCGTAGGGCACGCCGAGCCCCTCCAGCCCGCTGCCGACCAAGGCGATGATCAGACGCTCGGGCCGCTCCACGAGCCCGCCGTCGGCGCAGAGCCCCATCCCCTCGGCCCGGGCCTTGACGTACGACACGACCTGCCCGACCACCAGGCACAGCAGCGCGGCGACGCCGACGAGCCGCTGGTCGCCGACCCCGAGCGCCCACCAGGCCAGCGCCGCGAACAGGGCGCCGTCGGCGACGCGGTCGCAGGTGGAGTCCAGCACCGCGCCGAACGGCGTGCCGCGGCCGGACGCCCGGGCCATCGCGCCGTCGACCAGGTCGAACATCACGAAGAACCAGACGACCAGCGTGCCGACGAACAGCTCGCCGCGCGGCAGGAACCAGACCGCGGCCGCGGCCGAACCGAGCGTGCCCACGACGGTGACCGCGTTGGGCGTGACCCCGCGCCCGACCAGCCAGCGCCCGAGGGGCTCGGCGACGCGGTTGACGTGGACGCGGGCGAAGACGTTGAGCATCGCGCTCCTGCTGGTGGGCCTGGGCTCCCACACTATCCGGGCAGCCTATCCGCGCAGCTCCCACGCCGACGCCAGCAGGTCGCGAGTCTCACTGAGCAGCTGCGGGATGACCTTCGTCTGCCCGACGACGGCGATGAAGTTCGCGTCGCCGCCCCAGCGCGGCACGACGTGCTGGTGCAGATGGTCGGCGAGCGACCCGCCCGCGACGGCGCCCAGGTTCATCCCGACGTTGAACGCGTGCGGCGAGGCGACGCGCTTCATCGTCCGCACGGCCTCCTGGGTGAACGTCGTCAGCTCCGCGGCCTCGGCGCCGGTGAGGTCCTCCAGCTCCGCGACGTGGCGGTAGGGCAGCACCATGAGGTGCCCGGGGTTGTAGGGGTGCAGGTTGAGCACCGCGTACACGGACTCCCCACGCGCCACGACGAGCCCCTCGGCGTCGGGCAGGCCCGGGATCCGACAGAACGGGCAGCCCTGTGCGCCTGCGTCCTTGATGTAGGCCAGGCGGTGGGGGGTCCACAACCGGCGGAAGGCGTCGGGCGCGCCGACGCCGTCGCGCGGTTCCAGGTCCGGCTCCCCCGGCCCGCCGGACGCTGCGGGCCCCTCGGTCATCGCTGCACCCGGCCCGTTACGGCGCCGCGGCGAACGTGTCGGCGGTGGGGCTGGTGTTGGTGCGGCTCGCGATCCAGTCGACCACCGTCTCCACGGCGACGTCCACCGGCATCCCGTTGAGCTGGGTGCCGTCGCGGAACCGGAAGCTGACGGCTCCCGCCTCGACGTCGCGCGCCCCCGCGAGCAGCAGGAACGGCACCTTCTGCAGCGTGTGGGTGCGGATCTTCTTCTGCATCCGGTCGTCGCCCGCGTCGACGTCGACCCGCACGCCCCTCGCCCGCAGCGCCGCCGCGACCTCCCGCACCGCCTGCACCTGCTCGTCGGTGACCGGGATGGCCACGACCTGCACCGGCGCCAGCCACGCCGGGAACGCCCCCGCATAGTGCTCGAGGAGCACGCCGAAGAACCGCTCGATGGAACCGAACAGGGCGCGATGGATCATGACGGGCTGCTGCCTGCTGCCGTCGTCGGAGGTGTACTCCAGGTCGAACAGCCCGGGCTCCATGAGGTCGACCTGGATCGTGGAGAGCTGCCAGGTGCGCCCGATCGCGTCCTTGGCCTGCACGCTGATCTTCGGGGCGTAGAACGCGGCGCCGCCCGGGTCGAGGACCAGCTCCAGCCCGCTGGCCTGCGCGGCCTCGCGCAGGGCGTCGGTGGCCATCTCCCAGTCCTCGTCGCTGCCGATCGACTTCTCCGGGTCGCGGGTGGAGAGCTCCAGGTAGAAGTCGTCGAGGCCGTAGTCGCGCAACAGGTCGAGCACGAACCGCAGCAGCGAGCGGATCTCGTCGCCCATCTGCTCGCGGCTGCAGTAGATGTGCGCGTCGTCCTGGGTGAACCCCCGCGCGCGGGTCAGGCCGTGCACCACGCCGGACTTCTCGTAGCGGTACACCGAGCCGAACTCGAACAGGCGCAGCGGCAGCTCCCGGTAGGACCGCCCCCGCGCCCGGTAGATCAGGTTGTGCATCGGGCAGTTCATCGGCTTGAGGTAGTAGTCCTGGCCGGGCTTGCGCACCTGCCCGTCGGCGCCGATCTCGGCGTCGATCTGCATGGGCGGGTACATCCCGTCGGCGTACCAGGCCAGGTGCCCGGAGGTCTCGAACAGCTGGCCCTTGGTGATGTGCGGGGTGTTGACGAACTCGTAGCCCGCCTCCTCATGGCGGCGCCGTGCGTAGTCCTCCATCTCCCGCCGGATGATGCCGCCCTTGGGGTGGAAGACCGGGAGGCCGGACCCGATCTCGTCGGGGAACGAGAAGAGGTCGAGCTCGGAGCCGAGCCGGCGGTGGTCGCGCCTCTCGGCCTCCAGAAGGCGGTCGAGGTGCAGGTCCATGGCCTCGGTGGACTCCCACGCGGTGCCGTAAATCCGCTGCAGCTGGCGGTTGTGCTCGCTGCCCCGCCAGTACGCGGCCGCGCTGCGCATGAGCTTGAACGCGGGGATGACCTTCGTGGTGGGTACGTGCGGGCCGCGGCACAGGTCGGACCAGACGGTCTCGCCGGTGTGCGCGTGCACGTTGTCGTATGCGGTGAGTTCGGCGCCGCCGACCTCCATGACCTCGCTGGTGTCGACCCCCTTGAGCTCGATCAGCTCCAGCTTGTACGGCTCGTCGGCGAGCTCCTTGCGGGCCTCGTCGAGCGAGTCGTAGCGACGGCGGGAGAACCGCTGCCCGGCCTTGACGATCTTCTTCATCAGGGATTCGAGCTTGGTCAGGGCGTCGGGGGTGAACGGGGTCTCGACGTCGAAGTCGTAGTAGAAGCCGTCGACGACCGGCGGGCCGATCCCGAGCTTGGCGTCGGGGCGCAGCTGCTGGACGGCCTGCGCGAGCACGTGCGCGGCGGAGTGCCGGATGACGCTGCGGCCGTCGTCGGTGTCGGCGGCGACCGGCTCGACCTCGACGTCGGTCTCAGGTGTCCAGCTGAGGTCGCGCAGCTGCCTCTCGCCGTCGACGGTGCGGACCACGACCACGGTGCTCGGCCCGCTCGTGGGCAGCCCCGCCTCGCGCACCGCGGCGCCCGCGGTCGTCCCGGCCTGCACCCGG
>JAKDLE010000143.1 GCA_030453005.1 Pseudonocardia sp.
GGCCGGTGGTCACTCGCCGCCGCGGCCGGGCCCGAGGCATCCCGGGAGGCCTGGACCTGGTCCGGGTCGGTCTGCTCCTCGCCGGCCTGCTCGCCGTGGCGACCGGGTTGCTGCCCGCCGCGGAGGCGCGGCAGAGCCTGGCGCGCGTCGCCCCGCTGCTGCTGTTCCTCGGCAGCGTCATCGTGCTGGCCACCCTCACGATGCACGCCCGGGTCTTCGACGCCGTCGCCGCCCGGCTCGCGATCGTCGCCCGCGGCGACTACGTCGCACTGTTCGCGCTGGTCGTCGTGTTCGCGTCGGCGACGACGTTCCTGCTCAACCTGGACACCACCGCCGTGCTGCTGACCCCGGTCCTGCTGGCGCTGGCCGTGCGGTCGGGCATCGCGGCGCTGCCGCTGTCGATGACAACGATCTGGTTGTCAAACACCGCCAGTCTGCTGCTGCCGGTGTCCAACCTGACAAACCTGCTCGCCGCCGACCGTGTCGGGTCGGCGCCGCTCGACTTCGCCGCCCGGATGTGGCTGCCCCAGCTCGCCGTCGTCGCGGCCACGACGGCCTTCCTCTGGGCCTGCTACTGGCGTCGGGGTCGCCGCGGCGACGGCCGCTACCGCCCACCCGCGCCCGTCCGCATGCAGACCGCACGCGAACGCGTCCTGTTCCGGGTGTCGGCCGGGGCCTGCGTCCTGTTCGTCGTCGCGATCCCGGTCCTGCGCGAGCGGATCGGCTACGCCGCGGCGGGCGCGGCGCTCATCGTGCTCGTGGCCTTCGCCCGGCTGGACCCCGGCCGGCTCCGGGTCGGCCTCGTCCCCTGGCGGCTGCTGGTCCTCGTGACCGGCCTGTTCCTGGTGGTGCCGGCGCTCGCGCGGCTCGGCCTCGACGAGGTGACGGCCGCGCTGGTCGGCACGTCCTCGGACGCCGGTGGTGTGTTCCGGGCCGCCGCGGTGGGGGCCGGGCTGTCCAACGTCGTCAACAACCTGCCCGCCTACGTGGCCGTGGAGGCCGTGGTCCCGACCGGGAACGACGAGCAGCTGTTCGGCCTGCTGATCGGCACGAACGTCGGCCCACTCGTCACGCCGTGGGCGTCGCTGGCCACCCTGCTGTGCCTGGAGTCCTGCCGAGCCCACGGGCTGCGCGTCGACGTCCGCCGCTTCGCGCTGCACGGCCTGGGGCTCGCCGTGGTCTCGGTGGTGGTCGGCGTCGGCGCCCTGCTGCTCACGGCCTGAGCCTGAGGCACGTGGATTGCGGGCATGGTGCCGGGATCGCGTCGCGGCCGTGTGTGACGGTGAAGAGCCGGTGGCCGATGGTCGCTCGACCACCCGGCCGTGGCGCAGCTGCTGTTCTGGCGGCCCGTGCCGAGCTTCGAGCCGACACCGGCGGCGATGGCTCCGAGCGTCGAGATGGTCAGGCTCCAGCGCCAGGCGCCGGCCGCCGCCGCGGCTGCGGGCGAACTCGGTCCGGGTGCCGGCTCCGACGAGGCGCTCTGGCTGGCCTCGGTGCTCATCAGCGGCGTCATCGGCCAGGCGATGGCCCTTCCAAATTCTCCATGGCCCGAGATCCTGGCAGGCATCGTCCTCGTCATGATCGTCAAGAGCGGTGCCAGGACGACAGATCTGTCGCTATGCCACCACTCTCGGCGATCATGAGGCCCTCCTGCGCTGGCGGGCGAGGTCTGACCGAATTCGCCAGCAGGGTCAACGGGTGGGCAAACGCCAGGCTGCCGGATCATCACCGAGGGCGTGGTCCCGTCACTGCACCTCGACTACAAGCGCACCAAGATCAAGCAGTATCACAAAGAGAGGAGAGCGCTTCGGACCGAGACCACGATCAACGACACCCGCGACTTCGGGCTCTCGAAACGGCTGACCAACCTGCCCGCCCTGCGGCAGATCGGTTTCACCGCCAACCGGCGCCTGCACGGCGTCCAACGCATCAGTCACGACCCGATCCGCGGCGCCCAGGCGTTCACCGACCTGACCACGCCGATCGTCACCGACGTCGGCACCCGCATCCCCGGACTGCGCTTCGGCGACGCCCGCGTGCACGCCCTGCTCGTCCACCGGCTACTGCCCCACGGCTTCACCAACCGTGAGCTGCGCCCCTCATCGCGCCCCTCCTCGGCACCACGCCCGAGGACATCGCCGCCGGGAAGATGACCGACGACCTGCGCCGGTTGCGTGCACACGGGCTCATCGAGCGCCTGCCCCGCACCCGCCGCTACCACGTCACCGGCCTCGCCGAGATCACCGACCCGGACCGACCCGCACCGTCCCGGCTGCGCGCCGCCGACCGCGCCTACCGCCGAGCCTTCGCCGACCTCGCCCACTACGCCCACCTCGCCGCCTGAACTCCAGCCACAAGTTGACCCACACCCCGCAGTTGACTCGATCATGACGGCTTCGCCGCTCAAGCTCAGCTAAGCTGCCCCCGTGGTAGAGCCCGACATCGCAGCCGATCCCGCCACCCGTGCGGCCGGACGGGCCACGGTCGACCTGCTCGGGGTGCTGGCCTACGGGGAGCTCTCGGCGTTCGACCGGCTCGCGGAGGACGCCCGGCACGCGCCCACCCTCAGCGGACGGGCGGCCCTGTCCTCGATGGCGGCGGCCGAGATCGGGCACTTCCGGATGCTGGAGGAGCACCTCCACGGTCTCGGCGTGCCGATCGAGGACGCGATGGCGCCGTTCGTCGTGATGTGGAACGGCTACCACGCGTCCACCGCGCCGCGGAGCTGGCTGGAGTCGCTGGTCAAGGCCTATCTCGGGGACGGCCTGGCGGCCGACTTCTACCGTGAGGTGGCGGCCTGGGTGTCCGGCCCGACCGGTGAGCTGGTGCGGCACGTGCTCGCCGACACCGGGCACAGCGCTTTCGCCGAACGCGAGGTGAGGGCGGCCTGCGTCGCCGACCGGCAGCTCCACGACCGCCTCGCCCTGTGGGGCCGCCGCCTGCTCGGGGAGGCCGTCACCCAGGCCCAGCACATCGTCGCCGAGCGCGACGAGCTCGCCGAGTTCATCGTCACCGGCTCGGGCGACCTGGCCGGGATCGGCGCCCTGCTCAGGAGGCTGCAGTCCAACCACGGCAAGCGGATGACGCGGCTGGGGCTCTGAGGGGCCCGCTTCGCTCACGGCGCAGCGCCCGTCCACGCCCCGGCCCGGCCGCTCGACTACCGTGGGCCGGGTCAGTTCCCAGAGCATCATGTCCCAGAGCAGCATGTCCCAGAGCATCATGTCCCAGAGCAGCACGACCAGGAGGTCCCCGGTGGAGGTCAAGATCGGCATCGCGGAGAGCCAGCGCGAGCTCGTGGTGTCCAGCGACCAGACGCCGGACGAGGTCCAGGCGCTCGTGGACGCGGCGCTGGGCAGCGGTGACGGCGACGGCCTGCTGCGGCTCGTCGACGAGAAGGGCCGCAGGTACGTGATCCGCGGCGCGCAGATCGCCTACGTGGAGATCGCCCCCGAGGAGGGCCGACGGGTCGGCTTCGCCATCGGCTGATCCCACTCGGCTCAATCGTCGTCGAGCCGCGGCTCGTCGAGTGTGAAGGGCGGGCGGCCGACGCCGGTGACCCGGTAGCGGCCCCACGGGTCGAGGTCGCCGAGGCGGGCGGGTGAGCCACCGCCGTCGGTCCGCAGCTCCAGCACGCTCGCCGCGGACGTCAGCGCGGTCAGCAGCGGCGGCTCCGGCGCCGTGTCGAGGGTGAGCCGCCCGAACCAGTGCACCCGTCCGTCGTGCGGTTCGTGTCGGGCGTCGAGCACCACCCGCACCGGCACGTCGTCGCCGTTCACGGTGAGGGTGGCCGGGCCGGTGTAGCCCTCGTCGTGGTCGTCATCCATCGGACTCTCCTGTCCCGGTCGGCGGCAGCAGCCGCAGTGACGCGGACGGCGCGGTGCCCGCGCCGCCCAGCACCCCGGCCACGCCGCCCCAGACCAGCGTCGTGAGGTAGTCGGTGAGCGCCGCGCGGCTCATCGTGCGTCGCTCCAACCACCAGTCGCCCGCGCTCTGGACCATGCCGACCAGGCCCAGCGCCCAGGCCTCCGCGCCGCCCGAGTCGAGCTGTGCGGCCCGCAGCCGCCCGCCGAGCAGCGTGGCGAGCAGGCTCGCGATCGTCTGTCGGACGTCGTCGACGACCTCGGCTCCCGGCGTGTGCTCGCCCGGGTTGTGCACGACGAAGCGCCAGAGCTGGGGTTCCTCCTCGATGCCCGCCAGGAACGCGTCGATCACCCCACGGATGTGCTCCCGGGGTTCCCGGTCCTGCTGGAGCTGCGGGGTGATGCGGGCCATCAGCAGGGCCGCGGCCTCCAGGCCGACGCACCGGTGCAGGTCGGCGCGGTCGTCGAAGTGCCGGTAGAGGACGGGTTTGGTGATCCCGGCCTGGGCCGCGATGTCGGCGACGGACACGCCAGGGCCGAGCCGGCGCACCGCGTCCATCGCGGCCCCCACCATCTCGGCGCGTCGCTCGGTCCGGCGGGTCTGGCGGTCGGTGGGCTTGACAGGAGGATCGGTCGACGGCACGGTACCAGTGGTAACAGTTACTGTTGGTAACAGCAAGTGTCGGGAGGAATCGCACGCCATGACCGCCGCTGCCACGAACGTGAACGACCGGGAGGCTACGGCCGAGCGGCTGCTCAAGTCGTCGCTCGACCACTCCTACGAGCCCAGCATCGACATCGACTGGAGTGCCCCGCTCGTCGAGGGCAAGTGGGGCGTGCCCGAGCACCGCGTGTCGCTCTACGGCACGGACCTGTGGGACACGCTGACCGACGAGCAGAGGCGCACGCTCTCGATCCACGAGCTCTGCAGCGTGGCCCGCATCGGCCTGTGGTTCGAGATGATCCTCATGCAGATGCTGCTGCGGTACTCCTACGACCGGGACCCGCGCAGCAGGCACATCCAGTACGCGCTCGTCGAGATCGCCGACGAGTGCCGGCACTCGATCATGTTCGCGAAGATGAACGCGCACTGCGGCGTGCCGGACTACCGGCCGCGCAGGCTCGTCCACGAGCTCGGCCGCGGCTTCAAGGCCGTCGCGTCGGGGCCCGCGATGTTCGCGGGCACCCTGTTCGTCGAGGAGATCCTCGACCAGCTCCAGCGTGAGGCGATGCGCGACGAGACGGTGCAGCCGATGACGCGGATGGTCAACCGCATCCACGTGACCGAGGAGGCCCGGCACGTCCGCTACGCCCGCGAGGAGCTGATGCGGATCATGCCCGAGACGAACAGCGCCGAGCGGGTGGCCGCGCGGTACCTCTCGGCCCGCATCGCCTACGTCGTGGCGAAGAACCTCATCCACCGCGACGTGTACGCCTCGGTGGGCATCGACCCGAAGATCGGGTACAAAGCCGCGCAGGCCAACCCGCACCATCGGGAGATGCTGCGGTGGTCGGCCCGCAAGCTGGTGCCCTTCCTGCGCGAACAGGGCATCATCGGAGGACCCACCGAGATCCTCTGGCGGAAGGCGCACCTGGTCTGATGGTGAACTGTGCGGACGGGACCCGACTGCACGTCGAGGTGGACGGGCCCGACACGGCGCCGGTGACGGTCGTGCTGGCCCACGGCTGGACGCTGGACTCGCGCACCTGGGCTCCGGTGTCGGTCGCGCTGGCCGGGCCGGGGGCGCGGGTGGTGCGCTACGACCACCGCGGGCACGGCCGCTCCGCCGCCGTCGACGCGGCCACGATGACGCTCGACCAGCTCGCCGACGACCTCGCGGAGGTCATCGCGGCGACGGCGCCCCGGGGGCAGCTGGTGCTGGCCGGACACTCGATGGGCGGCATGACGCTGATGGCGCTCGCCGAGCGGCATCCGGCGGTCGTGGCGCGGGCGGTCGGCGTCGGGCTGGTGGCCACGGCGTCGGGCGGGCTCGCGAACACCTCGTTCGGGCTGCCCGCGGCCACGGTGCCCGCGATACGCGCGATCGAGCAGCGGGTCTACGGGTCGCGGCGCTGGTCGGAGCGCTCGCGGCTGGGTAGCCCGCAGGCCCTCGCCCCGGCGATGCGCTGGCTGCTACTCGGGCCGGGCGCCGACCGCCAGGCCGTGCGGCTCACGGTGGGGGCGGTGGCGGCCTGCCGCCCGTCCACGCTGTCGGGTTTCCGACCGACACTCGCCGCGCACGAGCGCGACTCCGCACTGGCCGCGTTCGCCGAGATCCCGACGATCGTGCTCGCGGGATCGCGGGACCGGCTCACCCCGGTGCCGGCGGCACGGCGGATCGCCGCGGTGCTGCCCTCGGCGTCACTGACGATCTTCCCCGACGCCGGGCACATGCTGCCGGTGGAGCGGGTGGCCGGGGTGGCGGGCCGCCTCGGTGCGCTGGTGCGCGGCGCGCGGGTGGACCGCGCGGCGTCCTGAGGAGCAGGCAGGCGCCGCCCCCCGGGCTCCTCGGGGGCGGCGCCCGCCGGATCAGGGGTTGATGAGGGGGAAGCCCGCGAGGCCGCGCCAGGCCAGGCCCGACATCAGCGCCACGGCCTCGTCGTGGGGCACGGTCATGCCCGAGTCGAGCCAGTACTGCGCGGTGGTCCGGCTCAGCCCCACCAGCCCGACGGCGAGCAGCCGGGCGCGCTCGGCGTCGAGCCCGGCGTCGGTGGTGACGGCCTCGGCGACGAGGTCGATGCAGCGGCTCAGCGCACGCTCGACGACAGCCGCGGCCTCCGGCTCGCCGCGCAGGTCGGCCTGGAAGATCAGCCGGTAGGAGCCGCCCTCGTCGGCGACGAAGTCGAAGTACGCCGCCACGGCGGCGTGGACGCGCTCGCGGTTGTCGCCCCGGCGCGTCATCGCCGCGTCGACCCGCTCGACGAGCGCGTCGGCATAGGTGGTGAGCAGGGCCCGGTAGAGCTCGAGCTTTCCCGGGAAGTGCTGGTAGAGCACCGGCTTGCTGACGCCCGCCTTCTCGGCGATGTCGTCCATGGCAGCCGAGTGGTAGCCCTGTGCCGCGAACACGTCGCGGGCGGCGACGAGCAGCTGGGCTCGTCGCGCGCTGCGGGAGAGCCGTGCTCCGCGGTGCGGAGTGGCGCCTGCGTCGGTGATCGGAGCCTCGGTCATCGGCCAGAAGGGGTCATCGGCCCAGAAGGGGTCATCGGCCCAGAAGGGGTCATCGGCGCGGCCTTTCGTCGTGCGGCCCGGTCGGGGGCGGA
>JAKDLE010000144.1 GCA_030453005.1 Pseudonocardia sp.
GGCGTGGCCCGCCGACGGGCGCTACGACCCCGAGCTGCTCGAACACGGCGACGCGCGCAACGTGGTGGACGCCTACCGCTACTGGCGGCGCGACGCGGTGGCCGCCGACCTCGCCGCGCGGGCCCACCCGTTCCACGTGGCCATCGAGAACTTCGGGCACGACCACAACATCGGCACCGTGGTGCGCACCGCGAACGCGTTCGCCGCGGCCGGGGTGCACATCGTGGGCCGCAGACGCTGGAACCGGCGCGGCGCGATGGTGACCGACCGCTACCTCGACGTGCAGCACCACGACGACGTGGCCGGGCTCGTGGCGTTCGCCCGGGAGCGGAAGCTGGTGGTCGTGGCCGTGGACAACACCCCCGACGCCCAGCGGCTGGAGACCGCGCAGCTCCCGCGCGACTGCATGCTGCTGTTCGGGCAGGAGGGCCCCGGCGTGACCGGGGAGGCGCGGGAGGCGGCGGCGATGACGGTCTCGATCGCGCAGTTCGGCTCCACGCGCTCGGTGAACGCGGGGGTGGCCGCGGGCATCGCCATGCACGCGTGGATCCGCCGGCACGCCGACCTGTCGACCGCGTGGCGCTGATCAGCCGCAGAACGCGCACGGGAGGTCCTCACCCGGGGTGGGGGTGAGCTCGTCGGCAGGCACCACGAGGAGTGCGGGCACGGGATCCGCGTCACGCGCCCGGTACAGGTCGTTGGCCGCGTACAACCAGTCCTCCGACTCCGGGAACGCCAGCAGGTGCACCTCGCCGCTGCGCAGCGCCACCCGTTCGCCGACGCCGAGGACGCGACCGGCACGTACCAGCTCGCCCAGGTCGTTCAACACCGTGGCCGCGGTGGCCTGCGAGGTGGCGAACAGGATGAGCTCAGGGTGGCCGAACCCGGAGAGGCCGACCGTGTAGACGAACGGCGGCGACTCGTCGTCGCCGCTGACGGCCTGCAGCGCCCATCCGCAGCGGCGGATGGTCTCGCGCTGCCAGGCCTCGTACTGGTCGACCTGGTGGGTGAAACGCTCGGGGCTCTCCATGCCGGTGACGGTAGGCCCGAGCACCGACAGTCCGGTGGCGGGCAGCGCCGGTCCGCCCGGGCTACGTGCCGGCGATGAGGTGGGGTAGGGGCCGTCGCCGCGGTATCTGCTCCGGGCAGATCCATGCGGGCGGAACGAGCTCGGGAAGTCCGCCGACGATTCGGATGATCCACCCGGAGTCGTCGTGGAACTGTCGATGATGCGCCCGGCACAACGCGACGCAAGCCCACTACATGTTCTCGGCACCCTGCTTGATCGCCTCCCGGATGCGGTAGTAGGTGCCGCAGGCGCACATGTTGCGGATCCCGCTGATGTCGTCGTCGGTGATCGTGCGACCTTCGGCCTTGACCTTGTTCACGAGGTCGACCGCGGCCATGATCTGGCCCGGCTGGCAGTAGCCGCACTGCGGCACGTCGCGGTCGATCCAGGCCTCCTGCATCGGATGCAGATCCCGACCGACCGTGTCGGGCAGCCCCTCGATCGTGGTGATCTCGTCGTCCGGACCGATCTGGGAGACCGGAACCGAGCAGGGGTTGAACGCCTTGCCGTTGATGAAGCTGGTGCAGGCCTTGCAGACGTTGATCCCGCATCCGTACTTCGGCCCGCGGATGTCGAGCACGTCGCGCAGCACCCACAGCAGCCGCACGTCGTCCTCGATGTCAACCGTCACCTGACGGCCGTTGACCTTGAAGGTGTGCTCAGGCACGGGTCGGCTCCTTACTGGGCGGGGTTGAACGTGCCTGTGGCGGCTTTCGGCGCGGGGTAGAACTCGAGGCCGTTCGTGGGCGATGCGGGGATGGGCGGCTGGAACGTCTTCACATCGAACGGGATGCCCTCGTTGTGACCGATCGGGAAGCTGGTCGGCATCGTCCCGCTGGCCGCCGCGTAGGCGCAGGCCACCGCGGCCGTCGACGCGGCCACGGGGAACTCCCCGGCACCACCGATGCGCTCCCCGTTCGGCGGCAGCACGATGACGTTGATCTCCGGGGGCGCGTTCCAGTGCCGGGTGTAGCGGTAGTCGTCCCAGCTGCCCTCCAGGAAGTTCCCGTCCCGCAGGTGCAGGCTCGCGGTGAACACGTGCGCGATGCCGGTCATGATCCCGCCCTGCATCTGGGCCCGCAGGCCGAGCGGGTTGATCGGCAGACCCACGTCGACCGCCAGCGTGACCTTGGTGACGCGCGGGCCGGTGGTCGCGCCGGGGATCTGGCGGTTCACCGTCGCCGGCCTCGTGTCGACCTCGGCGATCACGGCCATCGCACCCTTGTACTCCTCGTGCACGGCCACGCCCTGCGCGACGCCGTCCGGCAGGCTCCGGCCCCACCCGCCTTGGTCGCGGACCGTCTCCAGCACCTTCCGGGCGCGACCGCTCTCGAGGGTCTCCAGGCGGAAGTCCAGCCGGTCCTTGCCCAGCTTCGCGGCGAGGCGATCGACCATCAGCTCCTGCGCAGGCCGCACGTCCATGTTGTACAGGTTGCGCACGCTGCCGGTGTTGAACGTGTCGAAGGCGCCGATCTCGTTCAGCCCCAGTACGACAGCGCCGAAGTCGTAGGGCACGGCCGCGGTGAGGAGGAAGACGCTCTGCGCCACCGCCAGCTCGTTCGTGAACGGGAGCCTCGCCACATTCGCGAGCAGCATCTCGCCGAACACCTCGGTGTAGTCGGTGGCCACGCTGGTGTGCCGCTGCTCGAAGCTGACCACCTGGCCCGCGCTCTTGCTGTAGGTGGCGCGGATCCTCGACGTGCACATCGGGTGCACCCGGCCTGCTCGGCACTCGTCGGTGCGGTGCCACATCAGCCGCACCGGCTTGCCGGTCTGCTTCGAGATCCGCACCGCCTCCAGCGGGGCGTCGTTGAACAGCCGCCGTCCGAAGGCGCCACCGCCGCGCATGACGTGCACGGTGACCTGGCTCAGCGGCAGCCCCAGCTCCTCCGCGACCTGCTGCTGGGTCCAGATCGGGACCTGGGTCGGGGTCCAGACCTCCGCGCTGTCGTCCCGGACGTCGGCGACCGCGACGTTCGGCTCCATCGCGGAGTTGCTGCGCCAGTAGAAGACGAACTCCTCCTCGATGGCCTCGATCAGGCCGAGTTCACCCAGGCCCTCCGTCACGAGCGGGATCTGGCCCGCCGCCTCGTCCAGCGGAGACGGCGAGGGCACGCTGAACGGGGCCTGCGCGGCCCGGAGCTGCTGCAGGACCGACTCGTCCGACGCGCCGTCGACCGTGCCGCCGCTCCAGGTGATGTCCAGCGCCCGGACGGCGGCGATGCACTGGCCGAACGTGCGCCCGCGCACCGCCACGCCGGACTGGCCGCTGTGGCTGAAGTCGGGTGCGGCGTCGGTCGAGATCGTGACCACGTCGGTGATGCCCGGCATGTTCCGGACCTCGTCGAGGTTGTTGACCGACTCCACTGTGCCCTGGATCATCGGCGGGCGGGCGACCATCGTGGGCAGCGCTTCCGGGAAGTCGATGTCGGTGGTGTAGGTCTTCCGTCCGGTCACGGCCGCGACGACGTCGTCGCGGCGCACCTCGGTACCGATGATCTTGAACTGGTCCTGCGGCCGCAGCTCCGCCAGCACCTGTCGGGTCGCCACGTTGGCCGCATCGACCGCCAGGTCGGCGAACGGGATGTTCGACCCGCTCTTGGTGATCACCTTCCCGGCATCGGTCCGCAGGTTGCGGACCTCTTCTCCCAGCTTGATCGCCGCCGCCTCGAGCAGCCGTCCCCGGGCCAGCGCCGCCGCCACCCGGATCGGCTCGTACATCGTGATGGCGGTGCTCGACGCCTGGGTCTGCTGGTTGAAGATCAGCTCCGGACGCGCGTCGGCGAGTGTGACCGTGACGTCCTCGACGCGTACGTCCATCTCCTCGGCGATCAGCATCGCCGCCATCGTCGTGATTCCCTGCCCGCTCTCGGCCCGCGGCATGCTGAACGACACGGTGCCGTCCTCGTTGACCACCACAGTGATCAGGTTCGCCGTCGGCTGGGTCGAGGTCAGAATCAGGTCGCTGAGGTCGAAGATCTCCGCAGGCTCCGGCACCGGCGTGGGCAGCGCCCGGGCCGCGGCCGGGCCCAGGACCGACGCGCCGATCGGCACCGCCACCGCCAGGGTCGGTGCCGCGATCAGGTAGCCGAGGAAGCGGCGGCGCCCTATTCCCCCCGGCGTCGTCGTCCCCTGCTCCACGGAGCTGTGTCTGGCGGCCATCGAACATCCTTCCGGAGTCCTCGAGAGCGATCATCAGCGACAACTGTTCAACGAGTGAGTCCGAATGGCGTAACGGGACAGATCAAGATCAGCCAAGTGGTGCAGCGCGAATCCGGCCGAGCTCAGGTGGCGGCGTGCGCCCCGCCGCTGCGCCGGGCGCGGACGACCTCCACAACGATGGGCAGCACCGAGAGCAGCACGATCAGGATGAGCATGAACTCGATGTTGTCGCGCACGAACGCGAGCTGGCCGAGCCAGAAGCCCAACGCCGTGACGCCCGCGGCCCACAACACCCCGCCGACCAACGAGTAGGTGAGGTAGCGCCGGGCGTCCATCCGGCCGACGCCCGCCATGACGGTGATGAACGTGCGCACGATCGGGACGAACCGGCCCAGCACGACCGCCCGGTTGCCGTAGGAGTCGAAGAACTCCTGCGTGCGGGCCACGTGCTTGGGTTTGAACAGCCGCGACTCCGGCTTGTCGAACACGGCGGGACCGGCGGCCCGCCCGATGTAGTAGCCCACGACATTGCCTGCAAACGCGGCCACGACGAGCAGCAGGCACACCGCCCAGAGCGGGGCCCCGATCGCGCCCTGGGCGACGAAGAGACCCGCGGTGAACAGCAGGGAGTCGCCCGGCAGGAAGAAGCCGAGCAGCAGCCCGCACTCGGCGAACACGATGACCGCGAGGCCGATCAGCGCCCACGGCCCCAACCACGAGATGATCACATCGGGCTGCAGCCACTCCGGGCCGAGGGCGAGCGTGCTCGTCGTCATCACGGGCAGAAGATAGCGGCCACTGCGCCCAGCGCGGGCAGCAGGCCAGGGGCCAGCAGTGACAGCAGCCCGAGCGCCATGCCCAGCACCCCGCCGCCGAGCAGTGCGAGGAGCAGGGCCGTACGCACCGGCATCCCCGGCGCGGGGTCCGGTTCACGGCGCGGCGGCATCACGGGACGACCACCGCCGCGGGCCTGAGCCCGCAGCGCCTCCGCCAGGCGGCGTTCGGGGTCGTCGGTCACGGTGCTGATCCTCTCCCGGGCGTCCCTCTCCCGGATGCGCCGGGGCGCAGGACATGGGACACGGCGTCCAGCGCCCGGCTGGCCGTGGACTTCACGGTGCCCCGGCTGATGCCGGTGGCCTCGGCGATCTCGGCCTCCGACAGGCCGCCGTAGTAGCGCAGCACCAGCACCTCGCGCTGCCGCGGCGGCAGCGTCGCGAGCGCGTCGACGACGGCCTGGTGCTCGGCCGAGAGCATCGCGAGTGACTCCGCGGAGCGGGCGTTCACCTGGTGCGGAGGCACGTACTCCCGAGCGGTGCGGCGGCGGCGCAGCACCGACCGCGACCCGTTGACGACGGCCGTGCGCAGGTAGCCGACCGCCGCGGCCTCGTCACGCAGCCCCGTCCAGTGCCGATGCAACCCGGCGAACGCCTCCTGCACGACGTCCTCGGCGGTGGACGGGTCGTCGACGAGCAGCACCGCGAGGCGGACGAGACGCATCCGGTGGTCGCGGTAGAGGTCGGCGAGGGTACGGGGCGCGGCAGGATCCGCCGGGGCCGTCGAAGGCGGCGGTTGCGCGTCGAGGCTCCGCAGCCGTGTGAGCGTCTGCTCGACGGCGCTCTCGATACCATCGGCGACCACGGACGCCAATGCTAGTGGCAGACCCGCACGCGGCCGTCGAGGTGCGGGATACTGCCCGGACCACGACCGCCGAGGAGGCCATACCAGTGCCCATCGCCACGCCTGAGATCTACAACCAGATGCTCGACAACGCCAAGAGTGGTCAGTTCGCCTACCCCGCGATCAACGTGACCAGCAGCGAGACGCTCCATGCCGCGCTGCGGGGCTTCGCCGACGCGGAGAGCGACGGGATCGTGCAGGTCTCCACGGGCGGTGCGGAGTTCCTGTCGGGCACCCGCGTCAAGAACATGGTCGCCGGGGCCACGGCGTTGGCGGAGTTCGCGCACGTGGCGGCGAAGCAGTACCCGGTCAACGTCGCGCTGCACACCGACCACTGCCCCGAGAACAAGCTGGACGGCTTCGTCCGCCCGTTGCTCGCGATCAGCCAGGAGCGGGTGGACCGCGGCGAGAACCCGCTGTTCCAGTCGCACATGTGGGACGGCTCGGCCACCGAGCTGCACGAGAACCTGCGCATCGCGGCCGAGCTGCTCGACCATGCCGTCCAGGCGAAGATCATCCTCGAGGTCGAGATCGGCGTCGTCGGCGGCGAGGAGGACGGCGTCGCCAACGACATCAACGAGAAGCTCTACACCGCCCCCGGCGACTACGAGGCCACGGTGGAGGCGCTGGGCGGCGGGGAGAAGGGGCGCTACCTGCTCGCGGCCACGTTCGGCAACGTGCACGGCGTCTACAAGCCGGGCAACGTCAAGCTCCGGCCGGAGATCCTCAAGCAGGGCCAGGAGGTGGCGACCGCCAAGCTCGGGCTGGCCGAGGGTTCCACGCCGCTCGACCTGGTCTTCCACGGCGGCTCCGGCTCGCTGATCGAGGAGATCCACGAGGCGCTGGGCTACGGCGTCGTGAAGATGAACGTCGACACCGACACGCAGTACGCCTTCACCCGCCCCATCGCAGGCCACATGCTGGCCAACTACGACGGCGTCCTCAAGATCGACGGCGAGGTGGGCAACAAGAAGGTCTACGACCCGCGCTCCTACCTCAAGGCCGCGGAGGTGAACATGGCCGAGCGCGTCACGCTCGCCTGCGAGAACCTGCGCTCCACCGGGAAGAAGCTTTCCTGACGTCGGAAGGCAGGATGGGGTCATGACGCTGCACGGCAACCTGCTCGGACCCGACCCCACCCTGCTGCCCGTCGACCCGGCCGCCGCGCACCCGACCTCGGCCATCGCCTGGGCCCAGCTCGCGGAGAACGC
>JAKDLE010000145.1 GCA_030453005.1 Pseudonocardia sp.
CCAGGATGAGGCCGCGGCGGGTGAGCCGGGAGAACTTCACCGGGATCAGTTCGCCCCCGGTCTTCGTCGTGTCGGTGCGAGACATGAGCTACTCCTTCCCTCCGGCCGGCGGGGCCGGGTTCGGGTCGGGCGGGGTGTTCGGCACCGGCGGGGACGGCGGAGGCGGCGCCCCGGCCGAACCCCCGTCACCGGGGCGATTGCCGCTGCTGCTGTCGCCGGGTGCGGTGTTGCCGGTGTTCTGTGCGCCGCTGGCGGCGGCATCGGCCTGCTGCCCGATCTCGTTACCTGCCTCCGGGCCGGCTTCGGCGGCTTCTTTGACGACGACCGCGCCGGCCACGACCGGGGCGGCGGGCCCCGAACTGGCTGCGGCCTCCGTGCCTGCTTCGGTGCTGGCGGTCTCGCTGCCGGCGGGCGGCGTGGTGCTCGGCGGCGTCCCACCGCCGCTTCCTCCACCGCCGCCGCTTCCTCCACCGCCGCCGCTGGAGTCGCCGTCTCCGCCGGAGCCGTCGAGGATCTTCTGGGTGCCGTCGGTGTTCGGCTTGGATGGGATCGGGAGGGGCCGGTTCATCGCGCTCTTCGCGTCCTGCTCGGCTCCCATCGAGTTGTAGAGGTCGAAGCCGATGAAGCTGATCAGTCGGTAGACCATGTACGGCGCGAACGCCGCGATGCCGAGCAGCACGATGCCGGCGATGGGTTCGGTCACGGCGGTCAGGCCCGAGTCGATCGGTGTCGCGACCTGTGTGATCGCGACCAGGAACACGACGACGAGGACGAGCTTGGAGACGATCAGCGCGACCAGGAACGTCGCCCATTTCCCGATCCACCCCTTCGTGACATCCCAGGACGCGCCGGAGAGGGCGAGCGGGGCGAGGACGACGGTGACGAGGATCAAGGCCTTCCGGATTAGCAGGCTGAACCAGACGATCCCGATCGCGGCGATCATGAGACCGGCGAGGAAGATCGACACGATCGCCCCCACGCCTGGGGCTGCGATGTTCAGGCCCGCGAGAGCGTTCGCGAGGAGCAGGAGCTGATTGCCCATCGACTCGGTGGTCTCACCGGCGGCCTGGATGAGGCCGATGCAGAGCTGGTCGACGATCTCCAGCAGCACCGTCGTCAGCGTGATGACCACGAACGATCCGAGGATCGATTTGCCCGCTCCGAGGGCGGCGCGGGACAAGGCGGTGGGGTCGCGGTGGATCATCCCGGTGATGAGCTGGAGGAAGAAGAAGATCGCCACGATGAACAGGGCGATCCCGAACAGCAGGTTGTAGACGGACACGAACCCCGGCTGGGTGAGATCGACCAGGGTCGTGGTGTCGAAGACGGTCCACATGGTCTCCATCAGCCAGGCCGCCGCCCCGGCCATCGAGGAGGCGAGCCAGTCGAACGGGGCAGCGATCAGGGATGCGGTGCCCTCGCCGACCGCATCGCACACGTTGGAGATGACGGGGATGTCGCACACGCTCACGGCAGGCCCCTCCTTTCACACGCAGAAGGGATGAGGTCAGACCTGCTGGCCGACGCCCCAGAAGAAGTTGATGAGCGCGACCGATCCGCCGCAGATGATCGCCGCGCCGCAGGAGATCAGCAGGCCGGTCTTTCCCTTCCCCGCGAGGTGCGGGTTGCTGCTGTTGGAGCCGTAGGCCCAGATGATCGCGGAGATGATCAGGGCGAGGACGCTGAGGATGAGGCCGACGGTCATCACGGCGCCGACGATCGTGCGCAGCTGCTCGATGCCCGGAAGCCCGGAGGAGTTGGGGTCGATGTCAATCACGATGAGTGTCCTTTCAGAAGACGGACGACAGTTCCGACCGCCAGGTGCACCCCGCCCCCATCGGGCACAAAAAGGAGGCCCGCCCCGGGATGCCGAAGCACCCGTGACGAGCCCGTGCGAGCCGCGTGGGAGGCGACCTAGAGTTGTCCGCCGATGGTGATGAGCCAGTTCATCCAGGCGACGCCGGCGCCGGCGAGGATCGCGCCGCCGAGGGCGATGAACACGCCGATGCGGCCTTTCGTCGCGACCTGGTAGTTGCCGTTCGCAGCGCCGATGGCCCAGCAGATCGCGGACACGATCAGCATCAGCACCGCCACCACGAGCACGAACATGAGCAGCGCACCGGCGACCTCGCGCAGCTCGCTGATGCCGGAGAGACCGTCGAAGTCCGGGAACACGTTCATCACGCCGCACCCGCTTTCACGGTGATGTGGAGGTGGTCGTAGTGGCCGCCGGTGACATCGCCGGGGTCGTGCATCCCGCCGCCGGTGTAGTCGCGCCATCCCTCGTCGGCGCGGGCCAGGGACCAGATCTTGCCCTGCCAGATCAGGTATTCGACACCGAGCGTCTCGGCGTGCTGCATCAGCCAGTTCGTGACCTGCCACCCGTACTCGAGCTGTCCCGGGGTCGGGTACTGGCCGATCGCGTTCCCGAACGCCACATCACAGGCCCGTCCGAGCGGGTGCTCGGATTTCTGACCGGGGCGCGGCGAGTAGCACGCCCACGTCGACTCCGGGAACCCGGCCAGCGTCTGTTCGTAGACGCTGAGCATCCGCACCGTGATCTGCCCGTCGCTAGTCGGATCGTCCACCAGCTCATCCGGGTCGCCCTCGACCGGCACTGGATCACCCAGCGCCCCGGCCCCGGTGTCGCACTCCTCCTGCCCGGCCGGTGGCACGTCGGCCTCGGGGAGGTCGGCGGCGTCGTGGTCGTTGAGCCACTTCGCCGGGTCGATGTACTCGCCGTCGGTGCCGCCCTGGCGGACCTCGAAATGCAGATGCGGGCCCGTCGACATGCCGCTGGAGCCGACGTCGGCGATGTGCTGCCCGGCCCGCACCTGGTCGCCGGCCCGGACGTGGATGCCGGTCTCCCACGAGTGCGCATACGCTGTCGCGACGGTCTGCCCGTCGATGTGGTGTTCGAGGACGACGAGGCCGCCGTACCCACCGGAGAACTCAGATACCGTCACTGTGCCGTCCGCGGCGGCAAGGATCGGCGTGCCGTCAGGGGCGGAGAAATCTGCGCCGGTGTGGAAGGACTCTTCCTCGCCGGTGATGGGGTGCGTGCGCGGCCCGAACGGCGAGGTGGCAACCCAGGTGCCCTCAGGCAGCGGGAACACCACCCGCGACGACTCTGTCACCGGTTCCGCGGCGAGCACGAGCGCCGGGGCGATGGTCGCGGGAGCACCAACGCCGGTGCTCGTGAGGGTGGTGAGGATCTGTTCGGCGACGGGCTCGTAGTTGTCGTACCGCTCCGGATACGCGCTCACTTCCACGGCCTGGGCCGCTTCGCCCTTGCCCATCTGCTCCCACCCCGGAATATCCAGCAGCCCCCGCGGCGAGCCCTGGTTCGGCCCACCGGGACCGCCGTAGAACGCCGCGGCTTGGTAGTCGGGGTCCATGAGCTCGGCGACCGTGCCCCACCCCGCCTGCGGGCGCATCTGGAACAAGCCCAGTGAGTCGTTGTCCGACCCGTTGCCGTCGTTGGGATAGTCGCCACTCTCCGGGTAGGCGCTCGTGTTGGCGAGCATCCGCATCCGCGACTCGGTGAGCGCGGCCATCAGCGCGATCAGGATGCCGTCGCGCCCCACCCCCTCGATGCCCGATCCGGTCTCGATGATCGTCGCCGCATGGGTGAGCTCGGCGCGGCCGAGCGTGATCGTCTCCCCGTTCCGCGTCGTCGCCGTCAGCTCCCCAGGGTTCTCACCGACCTGGAACCCGCCGTCGGGGGCGGCGCAGGAGACGGTGGCCGGGTTCATGAGCAACGCGACCGAGACGAGCCCGAGCAGCGGGCCCAGCAGGACGAGGGCGGCGAGTGCCGCGATCACCTTCCGCATCATGGCCTCCCTTTCAGTGCAGGGGCTGGTCGAGGATCGACAGCCGCAGCAGGTGGCAGGGGTCGCCGTCGGGCGGGCAGGTCAGGAAGATCGTGAACGCCACCTCATGCGCGCTCGTCGTGGGTTCGTCGTTCCAGACCCCGGCGCGGTGGCGGATGCCCTCGATCGTGTACGCGGTCGTGCCCGGCTGCAGCTGCCCCGGCTGCGCCTGCTCCACGGCCTCCGCCCACGCCTCTGGCACGAACACGTTCGTGATCTCCAGATGCTGGGTCGTGCTGTATTTGCGGAGTTCGGTCCAGGATTCGCGGGTTGGGAGGTAGCCGGCGATATCGGAGGCGAGGCCGGCCTGCTCGACACCGGTGGGGTCGGCGACCTCCAGCAGCACGCTCGTGTAGTCCAACGGCATCAACCCACTGGCGGTATCCCACGCGAACAAGGCTTCGGCGACGGAGCGGGCGAACTCCTCCGGATCATCCGTCTCCGGAATCGGCGCCAGCTCGCGCGGATCACCGCCGGGAGCGACCGGTCCGGACGGTGCGGACGAGGTCGCGGGCGGCGGGTCGGAAGTGCGGGGGCCAGTGACCAGGCCGTAGACGCCGACGCCGACGAGGACCAGCACGAGGGCGGCGGCCGTGACGATCACGACGAGGCGGCGGGAACGAGAAGCATCTGTCGGGTTCATGGCCACCAGGTGCACCAGACGCACATCCGCCCCGACACCCATACCGGGTCCGGGGCGGCGAACAACCAGAGAGGTCAGAGGGCGCGCAGGTGCCGCACCGCGCCCTCCCCATCCGCATCTTCGGCGGGATCGCCTGCATCGCTGGGCTCGGTGCTCCGCGCCGTGGAGAGGGCGGTGGCGAACGCGGTGGTGCCGGCGGCGATCGTCAGGAACATTTCGATCTGCTCATCGGTGAGCTCGGTGGCGAGCTGGGCGGGGTCGTAGTGCGTCCACCAATCGGTGAGTTCGCCCCAGATCACCAGGAACGACCGCGTGGTCCACACCACCGGCCCCGCCACCGGAGACCGTCCGGCCTTGCGGCGCTGCGGCTTGCCCTTGGCCCGGGCAAGCGCCGCTTTCGCCAGCTCATCCAACTGCGCATCCCGCGACGCCCCTGGATCACCGACCAGGCCGCGGACTTCTTCGAAGATCGGATGCACCGGCGCGCCGGCCTCGATCCGCGCCAGCGCGTCCGCGACCTGGGTGCGGGTCTCATCGGGGAGGTCGTCGCGGGCGGCGGCCTGCTGGACGTACTCGATCTTGTCCAACGTCCGATAGGACGCAGCGCCGGGGATCATCGCCGCCGCCTGCTGCCGGGCCTCACCCGCACGAGGGGACGGTGCCGGAAAATTTCCGCCACCGTCCCCTTCCTCCTCGGACTGACGGTCGGCGGAGAACCGCGAGGCTTCCTGCCGACGTGCGGCGTCCTCGGCGAGGAGGGCTTTGAGTTCGCGGTAGAGGCTGGCAGCTTCCAGCGGGGTGAGGTCCTTGTGCAGCAGGTTGTCGTCCTGCTCCGCCAACAGGTGCCCGAGCCGGTCGGAGATCCCTTGCCGGACCCAGACGTTCACCACCCGCCAGTTCAGCTTCTGGATCGCGGCGAGCCGGCGCCTGCCGCACACGAGCACCCCGTCCGGCGTGATCGTCGGGGGCTGGAGCAGCCCGTCACGCGCGATGGACGCCGCAAGGGCGTCGATGTCGCCCAGGTCGGTGCGGTGCCGGTTGCCGATGATGATCGAGGACACCGCCCGCTCCAGCTCGATATGCCCGCCGCTCATCGCCCACCCCCATGTTTCGGGGCCGCCAGCGAGACGGTGAGCACGAGGTCGTCGTCGTGCAGCAGCACCGGCAACGTCTCACCGATCAACAACCGCAGCAGGATGCCCCGGCCCGCGCTCGTCGCGCACAGGCCCGGGGCGGGGTTGCCGAGCAGGACCCGCAGCAGCGCCGTCCAGGACGTGCCGGGGAGGTCGAGCAGGGCGCGGGAGTGCTGGTCACGGCGCAGCACCTCGAACGCTGATTGCCGCGACCCCGCCCGAGCGAGCGCCTGGCAGACGTGCTCGACCGCGGCGCGGGCGGTCTGCGGCGGCCACCCCAGCACGGTGACGAACGCGATCGCATCCTCCACCGCACCAAACGCCGACGTCACCACCACGGCCGGCCCCGCCGCCTCCGGCCGCGACTCCTCGTCGTCGTTGCCGGGATCGGGGTCGGTGGTGTGGAACGCGGGGTGGTAGTCATCGAGGGGGTTCTCGCGGTCGGAGAGGCGTTCGGCGTCGTGGAAGACCGAGTAGTGCGGGCGGCGGGCCTGATGCGTCGAACAGAGCAGGCCCTGGCCGCGTTCCTCGGCGATGCAGGTGATCCGCACCGCGTGCGTGACCACCGCCCACGGGTCCTCCGCCTCCCGCGCCGAGCGGGTGCGCATCACCTCGAACGCCGCGCTGACGGCCTCCCAGGGATCAAGACCATGCTTCCGCGCCAGAGCCGCGTACTTGTCCGCCGCGAAGCTCATGAGTTTCGCGGCGGTCGAGTCGGTACGCCATGCTCCTGGCCCTTCCTCGTGCAGCCGGCCCAGCAGCGCGCGGAGCCCTTCACCGGTCGTGTAGTCCTCGCCGCCACCCGGGGCGGCGGTCATCGTGTGCGGAATCATCACGGCACCTCCTGACAGACAGGTGCACCGCGCCTCCCACGACACGGCGGGCGGTCAGGGAAAGCCGGTCGGGTCGTGTGCATGATCGGTCACCCCGCCTCATTCCCGTCCCAGGCCGCGCGATTCGATCGCGGGCTCGTCTCGCCCGAACGCGGACAGCGGCGGCAACCGCTTCGCAGACGCGGCAAGGTGTTTCGCGCCGGTGGCGATACCGGTCCTGGCGCGGAGTGCGAGGCCGGCTTGGAAGTCGATCCCGCGCCGCGATAGGGCACCGCCGGCCCGCGCCATCAGATCCGACGGGCGCACCCAGTCGACCCCACGCGTCGGCTTCTCGGTGTCTAGCTCGGCTTGCTGGTTGCGGTCGACGTCGGCGGCCTGGATCGCCTCCGGCGCCATCACCGCCGACACCTCGGGCCGCTCCGGTGTCGGGGACGGATCGGGCGGCCGCTGCTGCTGGGGGTCGTGCGGATGCGGTTCGGCGTTCATGGTGATTCCTCCTCAGAGTGATCGGATGGGATGCCGACCCGTGCTGGGTCGGACGACTCACGCGGCCCCTGCGGGTCGGGGTCGGGTGGGCGTGGGAGCCACCGGCCCACGG
>JAKDLE010000146.1 GCA_030453005.1 Pseudonocardia sp.
CACGATGCACAACCCCGCCGAGTCCGACCTCGACGACCCCGGCGCGGCCAACGTCATCCACACCAACGGCGCCCGACTCTACGTCGACCACGCGCACCCGGAGTTCTCCACACCCGAGGTGACCACCCCGCGTGACGTCGTGATCTGGGACAAGGCGGGGGAGCGGGTGATGGAGGAGGCCGCGATGCGCTCGGCCACCGTGCCCGGGGCGCCGCGCATCCAGCTCTACAAGAACAACGTCGACGGCAAGGGCGCGAGCTACGGCGCGCACGAGAACTACCTGACGGCGCGCTCCACCACGTTCCCGGCGATCGTCGCGGGCCTCACGCCCTTCTTCGTGACCCGCCAGGTGGTGTGCGGGGCCGGACGTGTCGGCCTGGGCGCCGCAGGCGACGAGACCGGCTACCAGATCTCGCAGCGCGCCGACTACATCGAGGTCGAGGTCGGCCTGGAGACCACGCTCAAGCGCGGCATCATCAACACGCGCGACGAGCCGCACGCCGACGCCGACAAGTACCGCAGGCTCCACGTCATCATCGGCGACGCGAACATGAGCGAGTACTCCACGCTGCTCAAGGTCGGCACGGCCGCGATCGTCCTCGACATGATCGAGTCCGGCGTCCGGTTCGACGAGCTGCGCCTGGCCGAGCCCGTCCGCGCCGTACACCAGATCAGCCACGACCCGAGCCTCAAGCGCACCGTCGAGCTCGCCGACGGGCGCAGGCTCACCGGGCTGGAGGTCCAACGGGCGTACTTCGAGAAGGCGCAGCGCCATGTCGGTGACCAGCCCGACGAGGCCACCGCGGAGGTCATGCAGATCTGGGGCGAGGTGCTCGACGACCTGGGCCGCGACCCGATGTCCACGACCGACCGGCTCGACTGGACGGCCAAGCTGCGCCTCCTCGACGGCTACCGCGAGCGTGACGCGCTGACCTGGGACGCCCCGCGCCTGCACCTCGTCGACCTGCAGTACGCCGACGTGCGCATGGCCAAGGGCCTCTACAACCGGCTCGTCACGCGCGGGTCCATGAAGCGGCTGGTGTCGGAGGACGATGTGGTGGCGGCGATGAAGTCGCCCCCGGAGGACACCCGCGCGTACTTCCGCGGTCGGTGCCTGGAGCGCTTTCCGACCGACGTGGCCGCGGCGTCCTGGGATTCGGTGATCTTCGACCTGGGCCGGGAGTCGCTGGTGCGCATCCCCACGCTGGAGCCCCTGCGGGGCACCCGCAAGCACGTCGGCGAGCTGCTGGACAACTCCCGCACGGCCGAGGAGCTGGTGGAGGCGTTGACCCGCGGCTGAGGCGTCCGCTGTTGCCACGATCGTCGTACAGTCGTAACATGAAGGTGTGAGTGACAAGCGGCGCCTCTCCGTCTCGATCGACGGCGAACTGGTCGACGCCGCCCGCGCGGCTGTCGAGCAGGGCGAGGCGGACAGCGTGAGCGCCTGGGTGGGGTCGGCGATGCGCGACCGCACCGAGCGCGACCGCAAACTCCGCCTGATGGGGGAGTGGATCAAGGGCTACGAGACCGAGCACGGGGAGATCACCGAGGCCGAGATGGACGCCGCGGAGCGGGCCATGCGCGCGCGCTCCGTCATCGTCCGCGGCGGTCAGGTGTACCGGCCGTCGGCATGAGGAGCGGCGGGCGATGACGACGATCCTCGACGCGGGAGCCCTCCTCGCCGTCGAGCGCGGCGACCGAGAGCTCGCTGCGCGCCTCAAGCGGGAGTGGCTGGCCGGGCGCCCTGCTGCGACGCACGGCGGTGTCGTCGGGCAGGTGTGGCGCGGCGGTTCGCGACGACAGGTACCGCTGGCGCGCATCGTCGAGTTCGTCACGGTGCACGGCCTCGACGCCGTGCTGGGCAAGCGGGCCGGGGTGCTCCTCGCCCGGGCGGGAGGCGCGGACGTGATCGACGCCGCGGTCGCCGTCCTCGCCGTCGACGGCGACCGCATCCTCACCTCCGACCCGGATGATCTCGTCGCGCTGGTGCAGGCGGCGGGCCGCGACGTCGAGATCACGCCGGTCTGACCGACCGCAACGACGGGCGTGTCGGGCTTTCGACGGATAGTGTTCATGAGCAGCACCGTGGAGAAGGGAGGCGTCATGTCGCAGGAGCAGACCAAGCGTCAGGGCGGCGGAGGCGGGGACGACGACGAGGGCGGCGACGCCGCGGCAGCCGGTCAGGAGCGCCGTGAAAAGCTGGGCGAGGACGTCGACACGATCCTCGACGAGATCGACGACGTGCTCGAGGAGAACGCCGAGGACTTCGTGCGCGCCTACGTCCAGAAGGGCGGCGAGTAGCCGCTCCGCACTCCGCCACACCGCACGTCACCACCCCGCACGCTGTACCGCACGAGGAGAGGCCCAGACCTGACCATGTCGTTCCCGGAGCCAGGGCGCCGCGCCCCCGTCGGGCTGGATGCGTACCTCGCGCCCGGCCCGTCGTCGTTCACCGACTTCGTCACCGAGCACGCGCCGCACCTGCTCCCGGGGCGGGTGCCCGAGGGCCTCGCGCCCCGGGCGTCCGTGGGTCTGGAGTTCGTCCACGGCACCACGATCGTCGCGTTGGAGTTCGCAGGCGGAGTGCTGATCGCAGGAGACCGCCGCGCCACCTCCGGCAACGTCATCGCCCAGCGCGACATCGAGAAGGTGTTCATCACCGACAGCTACTCCGCAGCCGCTATGGCGGGCGCCGCGGGGATCGGCGTCGAGATGATCCGCCTGTTCACCGTCGAGCTCGAGCACTACGAGAAGATCGAGGGCACCACACTCTCGCTCGACGGCAAGGCCAACAAACTCTCGGCGATGGTCCGGGCCAACCTCGGCGCGGCGATGCAAGGCCTCGCCGCGATCCCGCTGCTGGTCGGCTACGACACCGAGGCCACTGACCCGAGCAGGGCAGGGCGCATCTTCACCTACGACGTCACAGGGCACTTGCAGGACGAGAGCCTGGGCTTCCACAGCATCGGGTCCGGCTCGGTGTTCGCGAAGTCGGCGCTGAAGAAGCGGCACTCCGTCGCCGTCGACCTGCCCACCGCCGTCCGCAACGCGGTCGAGGCGCTCTACGACGCCGCCGACGACGACACCGCCACCGGCGGTCCCGACCTCACCCGGCGGCTCTACCCGATCGTCGTGTCGATCACCGGTGCCGAGGGCGCGGTGCGCCGCCCCGAGTCCGAGATCGCCGAGGTCGTCGCCCGGGTCGTCGCGGGCCGCACCGAGAACCCCGGAGGCTGATCCCCGTGACGATGCCGTTCTACTCCTCGGTCGACCAGCTCCTGCGCGACCGCTCCGAGCTCGCCCGCAAGGGCATCGCCCGCGGCCGCAGCGTCGTGGTGCTCACCTGGACCGGCGGCGTGCTGTTCGTCGCGGAGAACCGGTCCACCGCGCTGCACAAGGTCTCGGAGATCTACGACCGCATCGGGTTCGCCGCGGTCGGGCGCTACAACGAGTTCGAGACGCTGCGCAACGCCGGTATCCGGATGGCCGACGTCCGCGGCTACACCTACGACCGCCGCGACGTCACCGGCCGGATGCTCGCCAACTTCTACGCCCAGGTGCTGGGCACCTCGTTCGTCGAGCAGCAGAAGCCCTACGAGGTGGAGCTGTGCCTGGCCGGGGTCGGCACCACACCCGACACCGACCAGCTCTACCGCGTCACCTACGACGGCTCCATCACCGACGAGCCGCAGTTCGTGGTGATGGGCGGAACCACCGAGCCGATCAGCGCGAAGCTCAAGGAGACCTACCAGGCCGGGCTCGACCTGCCCGACGCCATCACGTGCGCGGTCGAGGCCCTGCAGACCAGCGCCACGTCGGGCAACGGGGCCGACGCGCCCGCTCCGCTGGGCGTGCGGGCGTTGGAGGTGGCGGTACTCGACCGCGGCCGCCCCCGCCGCGCGTTCCGGCGGATCACCGCAGGCACCCTGCGCGAGCTGCTGCCCGAGGCCAACCGCGGCGCCGACGCCGCGGCCGCGGCCGACGAGGTCGGCGGAGACGACAGCCCGGTGGTTCCGGAGAACGGCCGCCCGACCTGACGACGAGGTTGACCTGAACCCGGGTTCATGGCCGACCCTGACGACATGAGCATCGAGCTGAACCACACCGTCGTCGCCGCCCGGGACCAGGACACCGAGGCCCGCTTCCTCACCGAGGTCCTGGGCCTGCCCGCACCCACCCGGTTCGGTCCGTTCCTCGTCGTCACCACCGCCAACGGCGTGGACCTCGACGTCATGGCGTCGGACGCGCCGAGCCCCCAGCACTACGCCTTCCTGATCAGCGAGGACGAGTTCGACGCGGTGGACGCGCGCCTGCGTGCGCGGCAGGTACCCACGTTCGCCGACCCGTGGCACCGCGAGCCGGGGTCCAACGGGCACGACGGCGGCCGCGGCATGTACTTCGACTCGCCGTCGGGGCACAACCTGGAGGTCCTGACCCGGCCCTACGGCAGCGGCGGCGCCTGAGCCGCTCCGGGCAGGTGCAGCCCCAGTCGGGCCGCCTCGGAGCGGGCCTGCGCCGCGAGCGCGGCGGCCTCCTCGTCGTCCCCGTCCCGCCGTGCCCGCAACGCCGCGGCCAGCGCCCACCGCGACAGCGCGGTGTGGGGCACGCAGCCGTTCTCGCGGTGCCGGGCGAGTGCGACGCGCAGGTGCCCGACGGCCGCCTCGGCGTCGCCGCAGCCCAGCGCGAGCTCCCCGAGCGTGTGCCCGACGAACCCGCCGAACATCATCCCGGTGCCGCCGTAGGCGACGCGGTCGGCGAAGGGGGCGAGGTCGGACCGCAGCGACCGCAGCGCGTCGGGGTCGCCGAGCGCGCCCCACAGCTGGGCCCGGACGACCATGAAGTTCGTCCAGGTGTAGTCGAGCACGAGCCGGGGCTGCGACGGCCACGGCCCGAGCAGGGCGCGCGCCGCCTCGACGCCCTCGGACGCCACGGTGGCCAGCGCCCGCAGGTCCCGCAACGCAGGCCAGGCGAGCATCCACTCGTCCAGGGCCGGTGCCAGCTCGCCCAGCCTGCCCTGGACGGCCCGCAGCTGCGCCAGCTGCAGCAGCCACAGTCCGCCGCCGGACATGGAGACGTCGGAGTGCACGTCGCGCAGCCGGGCGATCTCGCGCTCGGCGGTGTCGAAGTCCCCGGCGACGAAGGGCCGCAGGGCCTGCGCCCACGCGATGACCATCGCCACGGGGGCCGCGCGGTGCCGCTCGGCGAGCGCGGCGGCCCGGTCGAGGTCGGCCCACCCCTGCTCCAGGTGCCCCTGCTCGACGTGGGCGGCCGACCGCGCGGTCAGGCCGCGCGCGGTGGCGACCGGGTCGGGCAGCAGCTGCGCGACCCGGACCCGTTCCTCGGTGAGGGCGGCCCGGCGGTGGAGCAGGTCGGGCCGGAGCTGCAGCGCCATCCAGCTGAGCTCGAGCACGTGGAGCAGGACGTCGGGTGCGCCGTCGGCGGCCAGCGCGGTCGCCTCGCCTGCGAGGTCCGCGCAGCGGCTGCCCGATCCCGCGTCGTAGAGCAGCTCCACGGCGAGCATGGCGAGCAGCTGGGCGCGCAGCGCGTCGTTCCCCGGCGGCAGCCGGTCCAGCAGCTCGGTGACCAGCGCGATCGCGTCGGGGTCCACGGTGGGGTAGGGCCGCCACGTCCACAACGGGTCGACCGTGACGACGAGGACGGCGCGGGCGGCGCCGGCGACGTCGCCTGCCTCCAACGCACCCCGGGCCGCGCTCTCGAGGGCCGCCCAGGCGCTCGCGGGCTGACCGGTCCGGGCCCGGGCCCCGCCGAGCCGGACGAGCAGCGCGTAGCGCTCCCGGGGGGTGACGAACGGGTCGAGGGTCAGCGCGGCCAGCGCCTCCCCGTAGAGCCGGGCCGCCTCGTCGTGCGCGGCCTGCGACTCGGCCTGGGCGCCTGCGCGGGACGCGAAGGACCAGGCCGCGCGGGCGCAGGAGGGCCCGGCGCGGGAGTAGTGGTCGGCGAGCTCGGCGAGGTGCTCCTGCAGCCTGCCGACCCGCAGCCGTTCCAGGGCGTCGGCCGTCGCGGCGTGCAGCAGCGCGCGTCGGGGCGCCGCGATCCGCGCGTAGACCGCCTCCCGGAACAGCGAGTGGGTGAACCGGAAGCGGTCGGGCACGGCGGCGTCCTCGACCACGATGCCCCGGACGACGGCGGCCTCCACGGCGTCGAGGACCTGCCCGGACGGTAGCTGCGCCGCCACCGCCACGAGATCGAGGTCGAAGGCGCGACCGGCCACCGACGCGACCGCGAGCACGCGGTCCGCGCCGTCGGGGAGCTGGGCCAGGCGGGCGCGGACGATGTCGCGCACGCCGTCGGGGATCGCCCGGGAGGCGGCGCCCGCCGCGTCCTCGAGCCCGCCCTCGCCCGCGAGCAGGCCCACCAGCTCGGCGACGTAGAACGGGTTGCCGTCGGTGCGGTCCCGGATGGCGCGGGCCCCGGCCTCGGAGATCGCCGTCCCGTGCCGCTCCCGGACGTAGACGGCGACGTCGGCGGCGGTCAGGCCGTGCAGCCGGACCCGCAGCGGGTCGTGCCGGGCCAGCGCCGCCAGGGTCTCCGCGAGGTGCGGCCCGATGTCGGCCTCCGCCTCCCGGCTGGTGCCCACGACCAGCGCCGGCACCCCCGCCAGGCCGCTGACGACGGTGCGGAGCAGGCGCAGGCTGTCCGGGTCGGCCCAGTGCAGGTCGTCGAGCACCAGGAGGGTGGGCGCCTGCGCGCCCAGCACCCGGAGGAGGTCGAGGACGGCCGAGCCCAGTCGGAAGCCCGCCGACTCGGCGTCGAGCCCGCCTGCCCGCTCCGGCCCCGTCGCGACGGTGGACACCAGCGGGGCGAGGTCGGCGGCGGTGTCCCCGAGCAGGGCGCGGAGCTCCACGTCGCCGAGGTGCCCGACGAGCCCCCGGACCGCGCAGCTCCAGCCCCACAGCGGCGGGCTGCCCGCCTCCGCGTCCCACGCGCCGACGCCGATGCGGACCCCCAGACGCCTGCCCTCCGTCGTCAACGCCTCGGTGATGCGGGTCTTGCCGATGCCCGGCTCGCCGGTCACCAGTGCCGCGCGGCCCAGGCCGGTACCGGCCGGGCCCG
>JAKDLE010000147.1 GCA_030453005.1 Pseudonocardia sp.
CCGGGTCCTCGCCCTGCAGGGTTCCGCGCGCCTGATCCGCGACGCGGCGGGCGCGGACGCGGGTTTCGTCGCCGACCTCGGCGACCCCGGCCAGCTGGTGATCCGCTGGCGCGCGGGCAACCGCACCGGCTCACTGCAGGACCTCGCGGTGCCGGTCGGGCAGGGCGTCGGGGGGCGGGTGCTGGCGTCGGGCGGACCGGTGCGGGTCAGCGACTACGTGACCTCGTCGACCATCACCCACCACTTCGACGCCATGGTGCGGCGCGAGGCGATGTCGGCGATGCTGGCCGTGCCGATCCTCGACGACCGCGCGGGCAGCTCTGCGACGGTGGCGGTGGCCTATGCGGCGCTGCGGGGCCCCGGCGAGTTCGGCGACGTCGCGCAGGGCGCGATGCAGTCGGTGGCCAAGGAGGCCGCGCGCGCGCTGCACCTGGCCGACCGCGCCGAGGCGGGCCGCACCACCGCGGTGGCCGCCGAGCGCCACCGCATGCAGGCCTCGCTGCACGACTCCGTGGGCGCCATGCTGTTCTCCATCGGCGCCCAGGTGCGCGACCTGCGCACGACGCTGCCCGACAACCCCGTCCTGCGCACCCGGCTCGGACGGCTGGAGTCCGACGTGTCGGCGGCGTCGCTGGCGCTGCGCGAGGCGTTGCTGGCGCTGTCGGAGTCGAGCCCGGAGCGGGCGCTGCCGGTGGAGCTCGCCGAGCACTGCCGCAGTTTCGAGGCCCGGACCGGGGTGCGTGCGCGGCTCGTCCAGCTCGGTGAGGTGGCGCCGCTCGACGCCGAGCGCACCACGATGCTGATCAGCGCGGTGCGCGAGGGGCTGCTCAACGCGGAGAAGCACGCGGAGGCGGCCACGGTCGTGGTGAGCCTCGGAATGGTGGAGGGCGGTATTCAGGTGGCGGTGGCCGACGACGGCTGCCCCGCGCAGAGCGCGGTGCCGCACCACCCCGACGGCGCCGGGCTGGGCATCCGGATGCTGGTGGAGCGGGCCGCGCGGCTGGGCGGACGCGTCAGTCTCGTGCACGACGAGGACGGCGGCACGACGCTGCGCATGCTGCTGCCCGTGCTCTGGCCCGCGTCGTGACGGTGTCGCGGGTGATGGTGGTCGACGATCACCCGGTGGTGCGCGACGGTGTGGCGCTGCTGCTGCGCGGGGAGCCGTCGCTGGTGGTGGTGGGTGCAGCCGAGACCGGTCGGGCGGCGCTGGAGCGGGCACCCGCGCTGCGGCCCGACCTCGTGCTGCTCGATCTGCGGCTGCCCGACATGCTCGCGCCCGAGGTGGTGGCCGGCCTGCGGGAGAGCTGTCCGGCGGCGAGGGTCGTGGTCTTCACCGCCCACGGCGACCACCACGGCGTGCAGGCGGCACTGGACGCCGGGGCGCACGGTGCCCTGCTCAAGGACGCCGCGGCCACCGACCTGGTGGCGGCGCTGCGGCGGGTGCTGCGCGGCGAGCGGGTGTCGGACCCGCGGATGGTGCCGGGCACCGTCGGCAACCAGGCGGCGCTCGCCCGCAGCGGCCTGACCCGTCGCGAGTACGAGGTGCTCCGCCTCGCCGCGCAGGGCCGAACCAACCCGGAGATCGCCGAGACCACCGGCCTCGCGCGCAACACCGTCAAGACGTATCTGCAGTCGGCGCTGCACAAGCTCGGGGCGCGCAACCGCGTCGAGGCCATCGGCAAGGCCAGCGAGGCCGGTCTGCTCTGACGTCGGGCCGATGTCGACGGTGCGCGACCGGAGCACTCCGTTGCGTGCCACTTAGCGGCCCCGTAGATAACGGACGGTCATCTATTGACCCGCCCCTCTCCACGTGGGGGTGCCTGTTCGGTGTTCCGGCCCACACGATGTGCCCGCGGGCCCGTCGGGGGTCGAGGAGTACGAGGGCAAGGAGGCCTGGATGCCGGGACAGGGGCGGCCATGCTGACGGTCGACGGGCTGTCGGTGCGGTACGGGCGCTCGGTGCGCGCCCTGGAGGAAGTGAACCTGGAGGTCGCCGCGGACGGCGTCCTCGCCGTGCTCGGCGGCAACGGAGCGGGCAAGTCCACGCTGCTGCGCGCCGTGTCGGGCACGTTGGCGCTGCACCGCGGAACGATCACCGCAGGGGAGATCAGCTTCGACGGCGAGCGCATCGACAAGCTCGACCCGGCCCTCGTCGTGCGTCGCGGCGTCGTCGGCGTGCCCGAGGGGCGCCAGGTGTTCGCGCGCATGTCCGTCGAGGAGAACCTGCGCGCAGGCGGCCTCGGGGCCAAGACGTCCGGTGAGCGGACCGCCGCCCGCGTGCGCGTGCGCGAGCTCTTCCCGGTCCTCGCCGAGCGCGCCGACCAGCGGGCCGGGCTGCTCTCGGGCGGCGAGCAGCAGATGCTCGCCATCGGTCGGGCCCTGATGTCGGGGCCGAGGCTGCTGCTGCTCGACGAGCCCTCGCTCGGGCTGGCCCCGCAGCTGGTCGGGCGCATCGCGAGCGTCATCCGGGAGATCCACGCCCAGGGCACCGCCGTCGTGCTGGTCGAACAGAACGCCACCATGGCGCTCCAGGTGGCCGACTACGCCGTGGCTCTCGAGGTCGGTCGCGTCGCGCTGTCCGGGCCCGCCCCCGAGCTCGCGGCCAGTGACGAGGTGCAGCACCTCTACCTCGGCGGGCATGCGGAGTCCGACGAGCAGGCCGCGCGGGACCGGCAGGAGGCCGAGCGGCACCGGTCCGGCCGCCGTCTGGCGAGGTGGACGGCATGAGTACCAACGCCGCGGTCGCCGCGACGGACGAGCCCAGGACCGACATCTCGGAGCTCCGCGTCGAGGCCGCGACCCTGCGATTCGGCGGCATCCGGGCGCTCGACGACGTCTCGTTCACGGTCGCCCCGGGCACCATCCACGCCCTGATCGGACCGAACGGGGCAGGCAAGTCGAGCTGCTTCAACGTCATCTGCGGGGTGTACAAGCCGACCTCGGGCCGGGTCGTGCTCGGTTCGACGACACTGACCGGGCTCGCCCCGCACCGGCTGGCCCGCCTCGGGATCGGCCGCTCGTTCCAGAACATCGCGCTGTCCCAGCACTCGACCGTGCTCGACAACGTCATGCTCGGCCGGCACACGCTCACGAGCGGCGGGTTCATGGCGGGCGGCCTCCGGCTTCCCTGGGTGACGCGCCCGGAGCGCAAGCACGCGCGGCGCGCCGCGGAGATCTGCGACTTCCTCGGTATCGGCGACCGGCTCCACCAGCAGGTGGGCTCGCTGCCCTACGGCGTGGCGAAGCTCGTCGACGTCGCGCGCGCGCTCGCCGTCGAGCCGAGCGTGCTGCTGCTCGACGAGCCTGCCGCCGGGCTGAACGCCGCGGAGACCGCGGAGATCGCGAGCACCATCCGGAACCTGCGCGCGGCACTGGGGATCTCCGTGCTGCTCGTCGAACACGACATGAGCCTGGTGATGGGCATCGCCGACCGGGTCAGCGTGCTCGATTTCGGTCAGATCATCGCCGACGGCCTCCCCGCGGACGTGCAGAACGACCCCGAGGTGATCAAGGCCTATCTCGGCACCGGCGACGACGAGGAGTCCTGAGAAGTGGGAACGTTCTTCCAGCTAGTAGTCAACGGTCTAGGCAAGGGCGCGGTGTACGCCCTGCTCGCGCTCGGCTTTGTGATCATCTTCAAGGCCACCGAGGTCATCAACTTCGCGCACGGGTCCCTCGTGCTGGTCGGCGGCTACATCACCGTGATCACCGTCGACGACCTCGGGTTCGTGCTCGCCGCCGCGCTCGGGATCGCCGCAGCGGGGGTCGCGGCGCTGCTCATCGAGCGCCTGCTGATCTCCCGGGCCAGGAACGCCGACGACTTCGCCCTCGCGCTGCTCACGATCGGCGTCGACGTCGTGATCGTCGAGGACGTCTTCCGCAGGCTCGGGACCACCGTTCCCTATCTGGGTGCGCCCTGGGACGCCGCCCCGATCACGGTGGCAGGGGTGACGCTGTTCCGCACGCAGCTGGTCGCCATGATCGTCGGGCTGGTGTTGATCAGCGCGTTCTTCCTGGCGTTCAAGTTCACGAACTGGGGCATCGCGATGCGGGCCCAGGCGGAGAACCGCGAGGCCGCCGCGCTGATGGGGATCCGCAGCTCGCGGGTCACCGCCACCGCCTGGCTGGTCGCCGGGGCACTGGCCGGGGTCGCGGTCCTGTTCATCGTGACGCAGGACTTCTCCGGCACCGGCCTGTCCCGCAGCACCCATGCCATCGCGTTCGCTGCGTTCCCCGCCGCAGTCATCGGTGGGCTGGACTCCACGGCGGGTGCGGTGGTCGGCGGGATCGTCGTCGGCCTCACGCAGGCACTGACCGAGGTCTACGTGTCCATCCCGTTCGCGAAGGTCGCGGTCTTCCTCGTGATGCTGCTCGTGCTGGTGATCAAGCCATCGGGCCTGTTCGGGACGAGGGAGCTCAAACGTGTCTGACACCACCGTGACGGCACGGCCCGCGAGCGCGGACACCCCGCCGTCCCCCGTTGCACGAACGGGCGGGCGGGCCCGCATGCTGCGCACCCTCGGCTGGGTGGCGCTGCTCCTCGTGCTGCTGGCGCTGCCGTTCTACATCGGGCCCGGACTGCTCTCCGCCGGGCAGTACGTGATGATCGGCGCGGTCGGCGCGGTCGGGCTCACCCTGGTCATCGGCCAGGCCGGGCAGCTCTCCCTCGCGCACGCCTTCTTCCTGCTGGTCGGGGGCACCACCTACGCTGTGCTGGCAGGCGAGACCGAGCAGGCGGGTGCCGAGTTCATCTACGGGCTCAGCCTGCCGCCGTCGATCGCCCTGATCGGCGCGGTCGTGGTGACGGGGCTGTTCGGCCTGGCGTTCGCCCCCGTCGCAGGCCGACTCTCGGGGATCTATCTCGGCCTCGCCACGCTGGCGCTGGTGTTCCTCGGCTTCTACCTCGGGCAGGCGCTGCCGATGTTGACCGGCGGCGCGTCCAGCGGCCGGGTCCCCGAGCCGTTCGCGCTGTTCGGCTTCGAGTTCAGCAACGAGGGCTACCTCTCGGTGCTGGGTCTGCCGATGCGGCGGGCCGAGCGGCTCTGGTACCTGTTCCTGGTCCTCACCGTGATCGCGTTCCTGCTCGCCCGCGGCGCGGTCAAGAGCCGCGTCGGCCGCGCCTGGCGGGCGGTGCGGGACAACGAGACCGCGGCAGGCGTGATGGGCGTCAACGTGCTCCGCGTCAAGGCAGGCGCGTTCGCGGTGAGCGCGGCCTACGGCGGCCTGGCCGGCGTGATGTTCGTGCTCTGGCTCGGGCTGCTCAAACCCGACGAGAGCGAGTTCGGCTCGTTCGGGCTCAACGTCTCCATCGCGTTCCTGGCGATGGTGATCATCGGCGGGATGGGCTCGATCCCCGGGGCGGTGATCGGTGCACTCGTCGTCTTCGGCACTCCGCAGATCCTGACGGTGTTCGCGAGCCAGCTCGGCCTGGGCTCCGCACTGGGTGGGTTCAGTCCCGTCGTGATCAGCCTGTACGTCTACGGCATCGCGGTGATCGTCGTCGTGCTGTTCGAACCCGGAGGCCTGGCCGCCATCGGCAGGCGTCTCAGCACCGCTGCGTCTCGACGGACCAGTCGCCCCGACACGAACGCGACCGGAGCAACGGAGCACCGGTCCGCACCCCCTGGAAAGGACGAAACATGATGATTCGGCGAGCATCGCGCCGGGTGGCCGTGCTGGCCGCCATGGCGGCGGCACTCACCCTGGCCGGTTGCAGCACGCGTGCACCCGAGGGCGGCGGCGGCGGCGCGGGCGGTGGCGAGGTCGCGACCGACTTCGGTGTCACCGCCGACACGATCACCCTCGGCGTGCTGACGGACACGTCCGGGCCGTTCCGCAACCTCGGCACCGGCATCACCCAGGGCAACCAGCTCTGGGCCGACGACGTCAACGCCCGCGGCGGGATCTGCGGTCGGCAGATCGCGCTCGACGTCGCCGACAGCGGCTACAAGGCCGACATCGCGACCACCCAGTACCGCACGCAGCAGCCGAACATCCTCGGCTACCTGCAGCTGCTCGGCTCGCCGATCAACTCGGCGCTGGAGGGCAACCTCGTCCAGGACGAGGTCACCTCGCTGGCCCTGTCCTGGTCGTCGTTCATCCTCGACAACGAGTACCAGATCATCCCCGGCACCACCTACGACCTGGAGATGATCAACGGGCTCGCCTACCTGCAGCAGCAGGGCCTGATCGCCGACGGCGACACCCTCGGGCACATCTTCGTCGGCGGCGAGTACGGCGAGAACGGCCTGCTCGGCGCGAAGTACTACGCCGAGCAGCACGGCATGACGATCCAGGAGGCGAAGGTCGCCGCGAGCGACACCGACATGACGAACATCGTCACGGGCTTCCAGGGGGCCGGGGTCAAGGCGATCCTGCTGACCACCACCCCGGCGCAGACGGCGTCGACGCTGAACGCGGCCTCCGCGCTCGGCCTGGACGTGCCGGTCATGGGCAACAACCCGACGTTCGACCCCGCCACCAACCTGGCGGGCCCGGCCGCGGCGACGGTCGACAACCTCTACGTCTCGGCCAGCTCGGTCCCGTTCTCCTCGGAGGTGGAGAAGGCGGCCGCGATCCGCGAGTCGTTCCAGGCCAAGTACCCCGACGCCTCGGAGAACGCGGGCGTGCCCTACGGCTACGCAGGCGGGATCATCTGGGAGCAGATCCTCGAGGAGGCCTGCGAACGGGGCGACCTGACGCGGGCCAGCGTGCACCAGTCGTTCCTCGACGCTGAGAACATCTCGACCGAGGCCCTGGTGGCGAGCGAGCTCGACTTCACCAAGCCGGGCACCCCGGCGAGCCGGTCGGTGTACATCGCCGAGGCCGACCCGGCGCAGCCGGGCGGGCTGCGGCAGGCGACCGACGTGTTCTCCTCGCCGGAGGCCGAGAGCTACGTGGCCCCGCACGAGAAGGGCTGACGCGAGCCGTCCCGTCGTCACGACCCGAGGGCCCCGGACCACGG
>JAKDLE010000148.1 GCA_030453005.1 Pseudonocardia sp.
GGGTCGGTGGGGCCGTGCCGCGAGGGGTGCAGCCGCCGCGATCTCCGGGTCGGCCGGGCCCTCGGGAGTGGTCGACTCCCCGGCGGGCGGTGCAGGCTCGGGCGTCGGCGGGGGCGGGGGCGTGTCGAGCGGGGTCGACTGCGCCACAGGCTCGACGTCGTCGGTCACCAGCGGGTTCGACGGGTCGGCCGCTCCCTGCGGCTCCGGTGCCGGTGCCGGTGTCTCGCCTGCCGGGGCGGCCGGGTCGGCGGGTGCGTTCGGGTCTGGAGCGGGTGTCGTGGGCACCGGACCTGCGATGACCTCGCGGAACCGCAGCTGGGCGGTCTGGCCCAGCGAGCGCGCCTGCTCGCCGTCGTCGCCGGGCACCGTGATGGTCAGGTTGTTCCCGTCGAGCACCACCTCGGAGCCGCCCACCCCCAGCCCGTCCACCCGCTGCTGGATGATCGCCCGGGCCTGTTCGAGCTGCTCACGGGGCGGCTCGGCACCGGTCTCGGTGCGGGCTTCGAGCGTGACGCGGGTGCCGCCCTGCAGGTCGATACCGAGCTTCGGGGTGGCGCTGCCGTCCCCGGTGAAGAACACCAGTGAGTAGAGGACGGCGACGACGCCGACGAATGACGCGAGGTAGCGCCAGGGGCGGATCTGCCCCGGGGAGGTTGCCACGGTGGTCTCTTCCTGACATCCCGCACCCGGTCACCGGGTGGCGGTAGGGGTGGTTCAGCTGCGCGAGGCGCCGTTGGCGTCGGTGTCGGTGGGGCTCTTGGTCAGCGAGGGAGGCGCGTCGACGACGGCACCGTCGGCGGGAGCGTGCGCGCCTGCGCCGTCCGGGGTGTCGCCCACGACCTTCTCCCGGATCGCCGCGCGCACCCAGGTGGTGACCACGTCGTCGGCGATCTCCAGGTCGACGGTCTCCTCGTAGCCCACGTCGACGACCACGCCGCGCAGCCCGGAGGTGGTGACGACGATGTCGCCCTCCTCCAGCGCGGCCTGCATCCGCTGCATCTCAGCAACCTGCTTGCGCTGCTTGCGGCTCGACAGGAAGATCGGGATGAACAGGACGAGCAGGAAAAGGGGCAACAGCAGCGAGAGGTCCATGGTCTCCGTATCTCCGCACGTGTAGGGCCGTGGCAGTCTGCCGGCCCAACCTCAGAACAACGTCGGAGGGCCACCGGGGTGCACGTCAGGCGGGGCGGTGAGGCCCAGGTGGGCCCAGGCCCACGCCGTGGCGACCCGGCCGCGAGGCGTACGCGCCAGCATCCCGGCGCGCACGAGATAGGGCTCGCAGACCTCCTCGACGGTACCCGGCTCCTCGCCGACCGCGACGGCCAGCGTCGAGACGCCCACCGGACCGCCGCCGAACGACCGGATCAGCGCGCCGAGCACGGCCCGGTCGAGCCGGTCGAGGCCGAGCTCGTCGACGTCGTACACGGCGAGCGCCTCCTGCGCGACGCGTCGGGTGACGACGCCGTCCGCCCGGACCTGCGCGAAGTCGCGGACCCGGCGCAGCAGCCGGTTCGCGATGCGGGGCGTGCCGCGGGAACGCCCCGCGATCTCCTCGCCCCCCTCGGGGTGCAGGTCGACGCCGAGGATCGGCGCGGCTCGGCGCAGCACCAGCTCCAGCTCCGCGGGCTCGTAGAACTCCATGTGCGCGGTGAACCCGAACCGGTCACGCAGCGGCCCGGTCAGCGCGCCCGACCGCGTGGTCGCCCCCACCAGCGTGAACGGGGCGAGGTCGAGCGGGATCGACGTGGCGCCCGGGCCCTTGCCGACGACGACGTCGACGCGGAAGTCCTCCATCGCGAGGTAGAGCATCTCCTCGGCCGGGCGGGCGATGCGGTGGATCTCGTCGATGAACAGGACGTCGCCGGGCGCGAGGTTGGACAACATCGCCGCCAGGTCACCCGCCCGCTCCAGCGCGGGCCCCGAGGTGAGCCGGATCGCCGCGCCCATCTCCGTGGCGACGATCAGTGCGAGCGAGGTCTTGCCCAGCCCGGGCGGCCCGGAGAGCAGGATGTGGTCGGGTGGGTCCCCGCGCCGCCGGGCGCCCTCCAGCACGAGCTCGAGCTGCTCACGCACCCGCGGCTGCCCGATGAACTCGGTGAGGTCGCGCGGCCGCAGGGTGACGTCGACGGCGAGATCCTCGGCCTCCGCGGCCGGCGACAACTCACCCACCGAACGTTCCTCCCGCACTTCGGAGCCACAGCGCTGTTCTGGGGGCCCGGAGACCGCAGTATGGCTCCGAAGTGCCGTCCGGGGGCGTCACCGGTGGGCCAGGGTGCTCAGGGCGGTGCGGAGCAGGGCGCCCGCGTCGGCGTCCGGGGTCTCGGCTTGGGCCTTGGTCACGGCGGTCTCCGCGGGTCGCGCCGTGAAGCCGAGGCCCACCAGAGCCTCCACGACCTGGTCACGGCGGGGGTTGCCGCCGGTCGCCTGCGGCGTCGCGGGGCCTGCGGCGGGCGCGTCCACCTTGTCGCGCAGCTCGATGACCATCTTCTCCGCGGTCTTGCGGCCCACCCCGGGGACGCGGGTGAGGGTGGCGAGGTCGTTGTCGACGACGGCGCGCCGCAGCGTGGCGGGATCGAGCACGGCGAGGATGGCCAACGCGACCCGCGGCCCGACGCCCTGCGCGTTCTGCAGCAGGACGAACAGCTCGCGCTGCTCGTGGTCGGCGAACCCGAACAGCGTCAGCGAGTCCTCCCGGACGACGAGCACCGTGGAGAGCCGGGCCTCCCGACCGCGCCGCAGCCCGGCCAGCGTGTTCGGGGCGGCGACGACCGCCAACCCCACCCCACCGACCTCGACGACGGCGTGGTCGAGCGCGATCTCCAGGACCTCGCCGCGTACCGAGGAGATCATTCGCGCACCCTTTCGACACCCACGAACAGCTGTTCGAGCAGGCTACCGGGCCGTTCGGCCGCGGCCGCGGAGGGCACGCCGCGCTCCTACCGAGCGAGCCTGGCCGCTGCGGCGAGCCGGGCGCGGTGTGCGCGCGCGAGCTCGTCGGAACGGGACTTGGCCTGCGCCATCCGGTCGAGCATCGGGGCGCGCCAGCAGTGGCAGATCGCCAGGGCCAGCGCGTCGGCGGCGTCGGCGGGACGGGGCGCCTCGGTGAGCCCCAGCAGCTTGGTGACCATCGTCGTCACCTGCGCCTTGTCCGCCCGACCCTCGCCGGTGACGGCGGCCTTGACCTCGCTCGGCGTGTGGAACGCCACCGGCAGGCCTGCCCGCGCGGCGAGCAGCGCGACCACGCCGCTCGCCTGCGCCGTGCCCATCACGGTGCGCACGTTGTGCGGGCTCAACACCCGCTCGAGCGCCACGCCGGCCGGGCGGTGCGCGGCTATCCAGCGCGCGACCTCCGCCCCCATCTCCAACAGCCGACGCTCCAGCGGGAGGGTCGCCGTGGTGCGCACGACGCCGACGTCGACGCAGCGGACCGACCTCCCGGCGCCGCCGTCGACCACCCCGAGGCCACATCGCGTCAGGCCCGGGTCCACACCCAGAACCCGCACGAGTCCCGACCCCCTCCGTGAACGGTTGTTCGCGCGAACGGTACCGCCGCGGGCCCGTCGGAGGCGGTCGGCACGCCGGGCCATCGGCGCTAGTGCAGCACCGCGACGCGCGCGGGCCGGGCAGAACGCGCGCGGCACTCCCGCCGCTCCTCTCGCCGACGTCGTCAGCCGACCGTCGCAAGCCAGGCGTCGACCTCGCGCCTGTTGCGCAGGCGCACGACCGGCGGGCAGGCGCCCGAGGCCTGCGCCTCGCCGACGAGCCGCGCCGTCCGCGGGTGTGACCGCCACGCCCAGCGCCACAGGTGGCCGCTGTCGGTGAACACCGTCCACAGCGGCGGCTCGACGTTGCCGTTCCAGAGCACCGTGCGACGCAGGCGGCGACGCAGGGTACGCGCGACGAGCCGCCCGAACACGAGCCGACGCGGCAGGTCGAGCCACACGAGCAGCTCCGCGCGCTCCAGGAGCAGCGGTCGCAGCGCCGAGTACTGCCACTCGGTGACCCAGGCGTCCCGGGCGGCGAGGGAAGCCCCCTCGGCGGCGAACTCCGGGCGCGGCACCCAGCCCGGGCCGTGGCGCAACGCGTCGAGCTCGACGTAGGGCAGCCCGGTGCGCGCCGCGAGCGCCGCGGCGAGCGTGCTCTTACCCGACCCGGAGGTGCCGGTGACGAGGATCCGACGCGGGCGGCTGGGAACGGCCTCGCACATCGGCGTCTCCATAGGGTCGCGGGCATGGACGTGGAGATCGTGGCCCATGCGGCACACGATCGCGCTGCGCGGATACGACGTCGACGCGCTCGCCGCCACGCGCGACCACCCCGGCGCCGAGTTCACCATCGACTCCGGCGACGGGCCCGTCCGGTTCCGCGCCCACCGCCCCGCCAACCCCTGCGCATGGATGGACGCGGTGCTCGCGCCGGGGGCGTTCCAGGCCCTGCGCCGCCGCGGCGGGGTGCGCTGCGAGCCCCTCGACGACGGGACGCTGCGGCCCGGCCGCGCCGTGCTGGTCGGCGGCGCGCTCACGTCGTGACCGATGCGGGCACGGGCCCCCGAACGGTCTCTGGACGCACCCCCTCGCGCCGACGACCCTGGTCTGATGGCCGAGGCACCGAGGGGCCCGCGGCTGGTCGGGCGGGTGGCGGAGCTGGCCCGTCTCACCGGGCGCCTCGACGTCACCGCCGCGGGCCACGGCGGCTTCGTGCTGATCTCCGGCGAGCCCGGGATCGGGAAGAGCCTGCTGGCCGCGGCCACCGCCGAGCTCGCCGAACGCCGCGACTTCGACGTCCGATGGGGCCGCTGCGCGGAGACCGACGGCGCACCCCCGTTCTGGCCGTGGATGCAGGTACTCACCGGGATCGGCGACGACCCCGCATCGGAGCCGTTGCTCACCGTCGCCACACCCGCCGACGCCGACCGCTTCCGGCTGTTCGACAGCGTGTCGCGGGTACTCGGACAGGCGGCGTCCACCCGCCCGGTGCTGGTGCTGTTGGACGACCTGCACCGGGCCGATGCGGCCTCGCTCGCGTTGCTCCGCTTCGTCGTCCCGGCGCTGGGGCGCACCCGGATGCTCGTGCTCGGAAGCTATCGGCACACCGAGGTTCCCCCCGCCCATCCGCTCAGCAGGCTGCTGGGCGAGGTCGCCGGAGACCTCACCGTCGAGCTCGTCGAGCTCAGCGGTCTGTCTCGCGCCGCCACCGCCGAGCTCGTCGCCGAGGTGGCGGGGTCCGACAGCGTGACCGACGTCGACCAGGTGCACCGGCGCACCGGCGGGAACCCGTTCTTCCTCACCGAGTTGCTCCGGCTGGGGACGAGCACCGGATCGCGGGTCCCGTCGACGATCGGGGCGGCGGTCCGGGCACGGGTGCTGCGGCTCCCCACAGAGACCCGTGACCTGCTCACCGTGGCCGCGGTGCTCGGCCGCGACATCGATGCGGATCTGCTGGCCCGGGTCGCCGACCGACCGCTCCTCGCCGTGCTCGCCGCGCTCGCCCCCGCCGTGGAGTCCGGGTTCGTCACCGATCACGAGGGCGCGACGAGCTACCGGTTCGTCCACATCCTGGTGCAGCAGACGCTGTACGCGGAGCAGCCCGAGGACCGCCGCGTCCTGCTGCACGACCGCGTCGTCTCCGCGCTGCAGAGCGGGGCGGGCCCGGGACCGGACGGCGGCGATTCGGCCACCACCGCGCTCGTGGCCCATCACGCCGGGCTCGCCGTGGGCGTGCCCGGCGGCCGGGAACGCGCGTTGGCGACGGCGTGGGCCGCCGCGCGGGCGGCCGACCGGCTGGCCGACGAACAGGCCGCTGACTGGTACGGGCGCGCGCTGCGGTCGGGGCCCTCCGAGGACGAGCGTGCGGACCTGCTGCTGGGTCTCGGACGCTCCGCGGGGCGAGCGGGTCGGACGGAGGACGCGCGACGGGCGTTCGAGGAGGCATGGGCACTGGCACGGGGCGCGGGACGGCCCGACCGCTTCGTCCGGGCCGCGCTGGGCCTGGGTGAGGTGGTGGTGTCGGCGGGGACGGTGGACACCGGACTCGTCCGCATGCTGGAGCGGACGCTCGACGCGCTGAGCCCGGACGCGCGTGACGAGCGGGTGCGGCTCTCGGCCCGGCTCGCCACCGAGTTGTACTGGGGGGCAGGCCTGGCCAGGGCCCGTCGCATCGCCGCGAGGACGGTCGTCGACGCCCGCGAGCTGGGCGACACCCCCGCGCTGGCCGCCGCGCTGGCCGCGCACCAGTTCGTTCTCCGTGGCCCGGACGACCTCGACCGGCGGCTGCGGATCGGCACCGAACTGGTCGGCAGAGCCATCGAGCTCGGCGACGACGAGCTGGAGCTCACGGCCCGCCGCATGCTGATCCCGGACCTCCTGCAGACCGAGCCGGTGGTGGCCGACGGCGAGATGGGTGCGCTGGCCGACCTCGCCGCCACCAGCCGCCGTCCGCTCGCCCGCTGGTACCTCCTGCTGTTCCGGGCGGCCCGGGCGATCATGGCAGGCGATGCGGCGGCCTCCGAGCTGGTCGGGGACGCGCTGGCCCTCGGCAGGCGCATCCGCGTCCAGCCCGCGCCGGTCTACGCCTGCGGCCAACGGTTCGTCCTGCTCCGCCAGCTCGGCAGGCTGGGCGAGATCGAGGACGAGCTCCGCCGGCTCGCCGCCCGCTATCCGGTACTGGCCACGTTCCGCTGCCAGCTCGCGCTGCTGCTCGCCGAGGGAGGGCGCACCACGGAGGCGGGCGCCCTCCTGCACGAGCTGTCCGAGGACGGTTGCGTCGCGCTGCCTCCGGACTCGCTGTGGTTGGCGAACGTGGGGATCCTCGCCGAGGTCGCGGCCCTGCTCGACGACGCCGAGCGCGCCGCGATGCTGGGCGCGCTGCTCGCTCCGCACCGCGGACGGGTCGCGATGCTCGGTGTCCCGGTCTGGTGCGGTGCCGTCGACCGCCCTCTCGCGATGACCGCGGCCGCG
>JAKDLE010000149.1 GCA_030453005.1 Pseudonocardia sp.
CGCGAGGCCAGATCCAGCGGCGCGGCACCGGCCCGGGTGGCCGCGTCGTACAGGTCGTCGACCGGTCCGTCGCCGGTGCGGACGGCCTGGTCGGCCGCGGCGGTGAAGACGGCGGCGATCCGCGGCCCGGTGGCCCCCGAGCCGAGCAGTCCCCGTGCGACGGCCACGACGTCACCCCCACGGGCCAGCTCGAGCTCGGCCAGCGACCGGCGCATCTCCACCACCGCGGCGGGTGGGGTGCGCGCCAGTACGGCCGCCGACACCAGCGGCACCGCCGTGCCGTCGGGCAGCAACCGGCCGTGGGCCCAGGCCGCGGTGACCAGCTCGTCGAGGGCGTCGGCGCTCGCGAGCCCGAGCAGCGGCACCAGCACCTCGGGGTCGACCGGCGCGTCCACGGCGCGGGCGAGCAGCAGGTCGTGGACGGCGGACGGCAGCCCGTCGAGGGCGTATCCGAGCTGTGCGAGCAGCGCGGGAGGCAGGTCGGTCGTGGGGTTGTCCGTGCCCTTGACGGCGGACAGCAGGCGGTCCACCAGCGCGGGCACCCCCGCGGTGCGGGCGAGGACCGCCTGCACGAGGTCGGTGGCGGGCCGCTCACCGTGCAGCAGGGCGGCGCGTGCGGCCACCCCCGAGCGGTCCAGCGGCCCCAGCACCACCGGACGGCGGCGCGCGGCGAGCGCGGAGCCGAGCGCGGCCATCGCCGGAGGCTCGGGGTACGGACGGTGCGCCACCACGACCGGGCCCGGCGACCTGCTCAGCGCCACGAGACGGTCGAGCTGCGCGGCGGGGAGCAGGTGTGCGTCGTCGACGACGAGCGCGACGCCCGCGTCGGGCGACTCGCCGACCGACGGGACCGAGCGGCGCACCGGCACCCCGGCGGCCTCGTAGGCGGCGGCGACGGCGTCGAGCAGGACGGACTTGCCGTGCCCGGCGGGTCCCACGACCACGATCCGGGCCCCGGCGCGGGGGTCGGCGACGATCTCGCGCAGCGCCAGCATCGCACCGGGCGACCCCGTCAGGAGGGTGGCCGGGTCATGGCCGGGCGCCTCCGGTGCCCGGACGTCCACGACGCCACCGGATCCGGTCGAGCCCCCCGCGTCTGCGGTCACCGTCGCAACGCACCCCTTCCGTCACTCACGTCACCCGGGCGGAGGCGAGCGTAGGAGACCCCCACGATCCCCGGTGCACCGGCTCCGCCCCGGCGCCCGACCCGCGGACCACCCGATCGGGTGGAGCCGGCAAGATGCGGTCACGTGAACAGACGCGACATCCCGGTCGTCATCCTCTGCGGAGGCCAGGGGACTCGTATCCGCGAGGTGAGCGAGCGCCTGCCCAAGGGCATGGTCGACATCGGCGGACGCCCGATCCTGTGGCACATCATGAAGCTCTACAGCCACTTCGGGTACCGGCGCTTCATCCTGTGCCTGGGCTACAAGGGCTGGGAGATCAAGCAGTTCTTCCTCGACTACCGCGCACACCTGTCGGACTTCTCGCTCACGCTGTCCGACGGCGACCACGAGCCCCGGTTCACCGGCGGCCGCGGCGACGAGAACTGGGAGATCACGTTCGCGGAGACCGGACTGGCCGCGGGCACCGGCGCCCGGCTGCGGCGCATCCGCGACTACGTCGACACCCCGCAGTTCATGATGACCTACGGCGACGGGGTCAGCGCCGTCGACATCGACCACCTCATGAAGACCCACCTCGACTCCGGCCGGGTCGGCACCGTCACCGGTGTGCACCCCACGTCGAAGTTCGGCGAGATGCAGGTCGACGGGGACGCCGTCGCGGAGTTCAACGAGAAGCCGACGCAGGTCACCGGGTGGGTCAGCGGCGGGTACTTCGTGTTCGACCGCAGCTTCCTCGACGACTACCTCGACGACTCCGAGGACCTGTTCCTCGAGGCCGAGCCGCTGCAGCGGCTGGCGCGCGACAAGCAGCTCACCGTGCACCGCCACGAGGACTTCTGGGCCGCGATGGACACCTACAAGGACTACCAGTCGCTCAACGAGCAGTGGGCGAGCGGCGACGCCCCCTGGAAGCTGTGGAAGGACGACGGCGACTTCTAGGAGCTCGCCGCGTGGGTAAGCAGCTCCCGCCAGACGCCCTCGTCCAGCACCGACGGCGCCCGGGTGGAACTGCCGTCGACGAGCGCGTAGACGGCGCGGGCGACCTCGTCGTCGGCACCGGGCGGCGGCCGCACCAGCAGCGGCCAGGACTCGCCGCCGATGATGCCGTTCACCTCCTCGGTGGCGTGCTCGGCCTGGAAGCGGCGCACCGCGTGCGTCATGGCGGGGCCGAAATCCCCGTCCACGGTCAGGTCGAGCGCTCCGGCGGCCCGGAGCAGGTGCTGTGCGGCCAGCACGACCGGTCCCCTCGACGATGTCCCGGGGCCGCCTTCGCGCAGCAGCGGCCAGGACGCCGCGCGCAGCGAGGAGCCTTCCACCCGTTTCCCGAGCAGGTCGCCGACCTCGCCGCGCAGGCGGGGCAGCATCCCGTAGAGGACGTCGCCGGGGCAGAGCGTGTCCTTGAAGTCGCGGTGGCCGAAGATCTCCCCGGGCCTGATCCCGTACTGCCCGCAGACGTAGGCGCACATCTCCCGCAGCCGGTCCCACAGGGCGCCCGGCGGGCCGGTGTCGGTGTAGGTGCCCTCGTTCTCGATACCGATCGACACGAGGTTCTGCCCGGTGCAGTGGGCGCCCTCCACCTGTTTGCGCCCGCTGCGCAGCGCCTCCAGGCTGCGCCTGCGACCCTCCAGGACGAACCCGCCGCGGCTGATCGTGAAGTGCTGCCCGGAGTCGATCCAGCCGCGCCGGTCCATGTGGAAGTTCTGGATGGCGCGCGCGAGCCCCTCGGCGGCGCCGCGACCGTAGTCCTCGACATTCGCGGTGGCCGTGTGGTGCACGAGGATCTTGACCGGCCGGTCGTTGACCACGTTCACGATGCGGCTGTTGGGACGGGCGCCCCAGCCGTCGCAGTCGATGATCGGCGGTCCGGCCGCTGAGCTCGCCTCGGCGACGCCGGGCAATCCGCTGAGCAGTGCGCCGGACGCGAGCCCGCCCAGGACGAAACCACGACGAGTGACGATATACACACTCAAAGTGACCCTCCTTCGGCACCATCGGGACCTTGAGAACCCTGCGTCGCGTACGGAGCGTGCACAAGATCGCGACACCAACGTGTCATCGCCCGGCCGGGGGGGCCTCGCCCGGCGGTAGTCAGTCATTGCCGTGGTTACTGATGAGTAATAGACTGTGGTTACCGACGGGTAGACCGTCCACCGCGATGGAGGAGTGACGCGGCCATGGGCCACTTCAGGAGCAATCTGCGCGACCTCGAGTTCAACCTCTTCGAGGTGTTCCGGGTGCAGGACCGGCTCGGCCGCGCGCCGTTCGACGGAGTCGATCCGCAGACCGCGCGCGACACGCTCAGGGAGCTCAACGTCGTGGCGACCGGGCCGCTGGCCGAGTGCTTCGCCGACGCCGACCGCAACCCGCCGGTGTTCGACCCGGCCACCCACACCGTGACGATGCCGCAGTCGTTCAAGGACGCATACAAGATCCTCTGGGACGGCGAGTGGTGGCGCCTCGGCCTGCCCGTCGAGCTGGGTGGCTACGGCATCCCGCCGACCGTGCAGTGGGCCGCCGCGGAGCTGATCCTGGGCTCGAACCCGGCTGCGTTCATGTACATGGCGGGTCCCAGCTTCGCCTCGATCATCCACCGCAACGGCACCGACGAGCAGAAGCACTGGGCCGAGCTGATGATCTCCCGCGCCTGGGGCGCCACGATGGTGCTCACCGAGCCCGACGCGGGTTCCGACGTGGGCGCGGGCCGCACGAAGGCGGTGCAGGAGGCCGACGGCACCTGGCACATCGACGGCGTCAAGCGCTTCATCACCTCGGCCGAGCACGACATGACCGAGAACATCATGCACATGGTGCTGGCCCGCCCCTCGGGCGGCCAAATAGTGTCACGGCCGGGCACCAAGGGCCTGTCGCTGTTCCTGGTGCCGAAGTTCCACTTCGACACCGAGACCGGTGAGCCGGGCGAGCGCAACGGCGCCTTCGTCACCGGCGTCGAGCACAAGATGGGGCTCAAGGCCTCCACCACCTGCGAGCTGACGTTCGGGCAGCACGGGGTCCCGGCCGTCGGCTGGCTGCTCGGCGAGGTGCACGACGGCATCGCGCAGATGTTCGAGGTGATCGAGCACGCGCGGATGATGGTGGGCACCAAGGCCATCGGCACGCTCTCGGCAGGCTACCTCGCCGCCCTGGAGTACGCGAAGGACCGCGTGCAGGGTGCCGACCTGCCCAGGATGCTCGACAAGACCGCCCCGCGCGTCACGATCACCCACCACCCCGACGTCCGCCGCCTGCTGATGACGAACAAGGCCTACGCCGAGGGCCTGCGTGCGGTGTACCTCTATACGGCCACGTTCCAGGACGAGATCCGGATCGGGAAGGCCGCGGGCGAGGACGTGGCGCTGGCCGAGAAGATCAACGATCTGCTGCTTCCGATCGTCAAGGGCGTGGGGTCGGAGCGAGCCACCGAGCAGCTCCCCCAGGCGCTGCAGGTCTTCGGCGGCTCGGGGTACCTGCAGGACTACCCGATCGAGCAGTACATCCGCGACGCCAAGATCGACTCGCTCTACGAGGGCACCACGGCGATCCAGTCGCTCGACTTCCTGTTCCGCAAGATCGTCCGGGACAACGGGCAGGCACTCGGGCACGTCGCCGGGGAGATCCAGGCCTTCCTGGACGCCCCGGGGGAGTCGGACCAGCCGGGCGATGGTCGGCTCAAGGAGGAGCGTGCCCTGCTGGGCACGGCGCTCGCCGACGTGCAGGGGATGCTCGGTGTGCTCACCGGATACCTCATGGCGTCGGTGGAGGACCCGTCGAGCGTCTACAAGGTGGGCCAGCACAGCGTCCGGCTGCTGATGGCCGTCGGCGACCTGCTCGTGGGCTGGCTGCTGCTGCGCCAGGCCGAGGTGGCCCTCACCGCGCTGAGCGGCGAGGTCTCGGCCAAGGACAGCGCGTTCTACGAGGGCAAGGTCGGCGTCGCCCGGTTCTTCGCGAAGACGGTGCTCCCGCAGCTGACGGCCCAGCGCTTGATCATCGAGACGGCCGACAACGCGCTGATGGACCTCCCCGAAGCCGCGTTCTGACTTGCAGGAAGGCCACCATCACGCAACCAGGGTGGGGGAAGGTGGCCCTACTGCAACGCGGTCAGCCGGCGATGTTGGACTGGAGCTGTTCGCGCTCGGACTCCAGCAGGTCGATCCGTGCCTTCACCAGGTCGCCGATGCTGACGATGCCCGCGAGGGCGCCGTCGACCACCACCGGCAGGTGCCGGAACCGGCGTTGGGTCATCACCGCCGCGAGGTCGGCCACGTCGTCGGTGGGCGAGCAGGTGATGACCCCGGTGGTCATGATGGCGACGACGTGCGTCTCCAGCACCGACGCGCCGCCCGCGTGCAGGCGGCGGACCACGTCACGCTCGGAGACGATCCCGACGAGCTGATCTCCGTCGACGACGGGCAGGGCCCCCACGTTGCGCTCCGCCAGTGCCGCGATCAGCTCGGCGACGGTGGCACCGGAACCGACCGTCACCACGTCCGCACCCTTGTTCCGTAGTACGTCCGCGATGCGCATGGCGGGCCCCGTTCCGTCGACGACAGTCACCACGACTGTACGAAGCGTGGCCAGGGCTTGGAAGAACCAGGCCCCGGCCCGGCAACCCGTCACCCCACCCAGACCACGCAAGGAATCGGGGTGTAGCGCGTCGTCTGGGTCTCCGAGCGGACCTCACCGGTGTTGATGTCGCGCAGCGTGCGGGTGTCGGTGATGGTGAAGCCGGGCGCGCCGTTGCTGGGGTTGCACGGCTCGCCTGCCGGGATGGTGACCGTGTTCGGCTCGGTCGGGTTGGTGCGCGGCCCTGTCGTCGACGTCACCTCGTAGTACTTGGTGCCGAGCAGCGTCACGGTGAGCGACGAGGGCGTCCACGCGGTCCGGATGATCACCGCGGTGGGTGTGTCGTTGCGGAACCGCATGTCGATCGCACCGCTGGCGATCGTGGCCTCGCGGCCCGGGGGGTAGCGGCTGATGTAGAAGCTGTGCGGGGTGTGCTCCACGTCGGTCATGCCTGCGAAGTACGCCGCGTTGTAGAGCGTCGTGGACACCTGCGACACGCCGCCCGCGATGCCGCGCGCCGGCTGCCCGTTGTCGATGACGCCTGCCTGGACGTAGCCGTTGGCGGCGGTGCGCGGCCCGGTGGCGGCGTCGAGGCTGAAGGTCTCCCCGGGTTCCACGACGGTGCCGTCGATCAGATCGGCCGCCCGCCGGATGTTGATCCCCGAGTCGCGGGCGAAGCCACCGGTCTCGAACCGGCTGATCTCCCCGGCGACGCCGAGCGCCTCCAGCTCCGCGGTGGTGAGCTCGGCGGGCTGGTCGGAGTACACGGCGGTGATCTCGCGCGGTCCGGTACCGGTGAGCACCTCGAGCAGGTCGGCGAGGGTGGCGTCGTAGTCGACGCCGCGGCCGTCCTGCGACGGGACGACCGACGGCGGGGCGGTGGCGAAGTTCAGCTCGGCGTCACGGGCCTCCCGCTCGGACCCCGCGAGCTGAGGGGTGAGCGCATCGGTGATGACGGTCGGGTTGAGGACCGGCTCGAGCCCGCCGTCGGCCCCGGGCTCGAACGACAGGGCCTCGGCGATGGTCTCGGGCTCGAGGACACCCTCCGTGTCCCCCTCGCCGAGGACGGTGACGGGCGCGGAGACGGCCGGGACCGCCACCTCCTCCAGGGCGGTCGCCACGTCCTCGGAGGTGGTCAGCGTGGGCAGCTCGATGAGCGGTAGCGCGACCGGGACCCCGGACGCCCACTCCCGCTCGAGCACGTCGATCGCGGCGGGCACGTCGAGCTGCTGGCCCGGCACCGGGTCGACGG
>JAKDLE010000150.1 GCA_030453005.1 Pseudonocardia sp.
TCGCTCTGCACCCAGGTGTTCGCGGCGACCGGCAGCGCGACGTCGAGACGGGCGGCCACGGTCGCGGCGGCGGGCCCGGCGGGGTCCACGCGCAGGTCGGCCATGGCCACGAACGGCTCGGTGAGGATCCGCACGGCGTCGGGCAGGGCGGCGAAGCGGCCGTCCCACCCGTGCAGCGCACCGGTCCGGGGCATGGGGTCAACCGTCACGGCGGGCTCCTTCGGGATCGACGAGGACGGAGCCGGTCACCTCGACGGCCACCAGGTCGCCGCCCACCGGGACGTGCAGCGTCTGCCCGATGCGGTCACGGCCCGCCCGCACCAGCGCGAGGGCGAACGGCCGCCCCAGCTCCGCGCTGCGGTAGCTGGAGGTGACGTGGCCGAGCATGGGCACCGGCGGCTCGGGCAGGGTGTCGGTGCCGATGATCTGCGAGCCCTCGGGCAGCACCGTTGCGCGGTCCAGCGGCAGCAGGCCCACCAGCTGTTTGCGCAGCGGGTTGCGGTTCTCCACCCGGGCGAAGGACCGCTTGCCGACGAAGTCGGACTTCTTCCTCGACACCGCCCAGGCCATCCCGAGGTCGTACGGGGCGACGGTGCCGTCGGTGTCCTGCCCGATGATCGGGTAGCCCTTCTCGGCGCGCAGCACGTGCATGGTCTCGGTGCCGTAGGGGGTGATGTCGTGGGGCCGCCCGGCGTCGAGCAGCCGTTCCCAGACCGCCGGGGCGTACCAGGCGTTCACGTTGACCTCGTAGGCGAGCTCACCGGAGAAGCTGACCCGCGCGATCCGGACGGGCACCCCGTCGACCGTGGTGTCGCGCCACGCCATGAACGGGAAGGCCCCGGCCGAGCAGTCGACCTGCGGGGCCAGCGCCGCGATGACGTCGCGGGAGCGCGGCCCGACGACCGGGAAGGTGGCCCACTGTTCGGTGACCGAGGTCAGGTGCACCCGCAGCTCGGGCCACTCGGTCTGGAGCCACTCCTCCATCCAGTCGAGGACCGTCGCCGCGCCGCCGGTGGTGGTGTAGACCAGGAACCGGTCCTCGGCGACCCGCAGCACGGTGCCGTCGTCGAGCACCATGCCGTCCACGCCGCAGATGACGCCGTAGCGCACCATCCCGGGCCTGAGGCTGCTCATCAGGTTCGTGTAGATCCGGTCGAGCAGCACGGCGGCGTCGGGGCCCTGCACGTCGATCTTCCCGAGCGTGGAGCCGTCGAGGATGCCGACCCCGCGACGGGCCGCCCTGGACTCCCGCAGCACCGCGGCGTCCATGTCCTCGCCCGGCCGCGGGTAGTAGCGGGGCCGCTTCCACTGGCCGACGTCCTCGAACACGGCACCCCGGGCGACGTGCCAGTCGTGCAGCGCGGTGGTGCGTTCGGGGTCGAACAGGGCCCCGCGGGACCGGCCGGCCAGCGCCGCGAACGCCACCGGTGTGTAGGGCGGGCGGAACGTCGTGGTGCCCAGCTCCCGCACGGGGGTGCCCAGCAGCTCGGCGATGATCCCCGAGGCGACGACGCCGGAGGTCTTGCCCTGGTCGTGGGCGGTGCCGATCGTGGTGTAGCGCTTGACGTGCTCCACTGACCGCATCCCGGCGCCCAGGGCCCTGGCGATGTCGGCGACGGTGGCGTCGCGCGCCACGTCGACGAACTGGCGCCCCTGCTCGCCGGGCACCCGCCACAGCACCAACGGCGGCGTCGGGGCCGGGCCCGCGTCGGCGGGGTCACGGCTCAGGCAGCCCGCCAGGTCGAACACCCCTGCCGCGGTCCCCGCCACGGTGACGCCGGGCAGCTCGCCGGACGGCACGAACGCGCCGAGGCCGTTGTCGAAGCGCAGCCTGCCGCCCGCCTGGCTGAACAGGTGCACCGCGGGGTTCCACCCGCCGCTGACGAGCAGCAGGTCGCACTCGATGCGTGCGGCCTCGCCCAGCACACCGTCGCGCAGGGTCGCGGTGGACACCGCGCTGACGCGGCCGGTGCCTTCAGTGCCTTCGGTGCCGGTGACGACGTGCCCGGTGCGGACGGGGATCCCGCGGCGCTCGCACTCCGCGCGCCAGTACGCGGGGGCCTCGGCGCGCGCGTCGAGGACGGCGTGCACGCGGGTGCCTGCGTCGGCGAGGTCGACCGCCGAGGCGTAGGCGCTGTCGCCGGTGGTGAACACGACGGCGTCGCACCCGGCCCGCACGCCGTAGCGGTGCAGGAACGTGCGGGCACCCGAGGCGAGCATGATCCCGGGGCGGTCGTTGTCGCAGAACACCACGGGCCGCTCGTGCGCCCCCGTGGCGACGACCACCTCGCGGGCCCGGATCCGCCAGACCCGCTGGCGCGAGACGTGCCGCGGCGCGGCTAAGCCCAGGTGGCCGGTGCGACGCTCCAGCGCCAGCACGAAGCCGTCGTCGTAGTGCCCGAACGCCGTGGTGCGCTGCAGGTGCCGCACGTCCGGGTAGGAGCGCAGCTCGGCCACGGCCGCGGACACCCAGTCCAGCGCCGGGGCGCCCGCGATGCGGTCGGCGGTGCCCAGCAGGTCGCCGCCCGCCTCGGACTGCTCGTCGACGAGCACGACCCTGGCCCCGGCGCGCGCGGCGGTCAGCGCCGCGGTGAGCCCGGCCGGGCCCGCGCCGACGACCAGCACGTCCGCGTGGGCGTGCATCCGGTCGTAGCGCGCGCTGTCGGGCACGTCGGCGAGCCGGCCCCGGCCGGACAGGCCGCGGGCCACCAGGCCGTCGTGCAGCTCGATCGTGGTGGCGAGCAGCATCGGCTCGGGGAAGGGTTCCTCGACCTGCACCAGGCCGCCGGGGTCCTCGGCCCACGCCGCCCCGATCCCGCGGGGACGGCCGAGGTTCACGCTCGACCCGGTCCGGTGCACACCGTGCGCGAGCAGGGCGGAGGCGAGCGTGTCGCCCGGGTGGCCGGTGAGCTCCCGGCCGTCGAAGGTGAACCGCCACGTCGTGTCGTGGTCGACGCGGCCGCGGCCCGGGAGGCGGGTCATGGGATCACCGGCTTCTGCTCGTCGGGGCGGTACACGCCGTGGAACCGGTAGGTGGCGGTGTCGCGCACCGCGTTGAACCAGCGCCTGCACCCGGCCGAGTGGCTCCAGCGCTCGTGGAACCGGCCCTTGGGGTTGGCCCGGAAGAACACGTAGCGCGCCCACTGCTCGTCCGACAGCGTCGAGGGGTCCGGCGGGTAGGACACGTGTGCCTCCCCGCCGTAGTGGAACTCGACTTCCTCACGCGGCCCGCACCACGGGCACTCGATGAGCTGCACGGCGATCTCCTAGTGGGCCACGGCGGCGGCGCCGTGCTCGTCGACGAGGGCGCCGGTGACGAACCGGTCGAGACCGAACGGCGCCACGTAGGGGTGGGGTTCGTCGTGCGCGAGGGTGTGCGCCAAGCACCAGCCCAGCCCCGGCGTCGCCTTGAACCCGCCGGTGCCCCAGCCGCAGTTGAGCCAGAGCCCCTCGTACGGCGTGCGCCCGACGATCGGCGAGGCGTCCGGGCTGACGTCGACGATCCCGCCCCAGGTGCGCAGCAGGTGCGCGCGGGCGAACACCGGGAACAGCTCCACCGCCGCCGCCATCTGGCGCTCGATGATGTGGAAGGCGCCGCGCTGGCCGTAGCCGTTGTAGGAGTCGACGCCCGCACCCATCACCAGCTCGCCCTTGTGCGCCTGCGAGACGTAGACGTGCACCGCGTTGGACATCACGACCGTCGGGTGGACGGGCTCGAGCAGCTCGGAGACCAGCGCCTGCAGCGGGTGGCTCTGGATCGGCACGGGAACGCCGAGCAGGTCGGTGAGCGTCGAGGTGTGCCCCGCCGCGCACAGCGCCACCTGGCCCGCCGCGATGTCGCCGCGCGTCGTCCGGACGCCGGTGACGCGGTCGCCGTCGGTCGTGAAGCCGGTGACCTCGCAGTCCTGGATGAGGTCGACGCCCGCCGCGCTCGCCCGTCGGGCGAACCCCCAGGCGACGTAGTCGTGCTTGGCGATGCCCGCCCGCGGCTGGTAGGTCGCGCCGAGTACGGGGTAGCGGATCTCCGAGGAGGTGTTGACGATCGGGCAGATCTTCTTGACCTCGTCGGGGGTGAGCCACTCGGCGTCGACCCCGTTGAGGACGTTGGCCTCGACCCGGCGGACGCTGTCACGCACGTCCTGCTGCGTGTGCGCGAGATTGAGCACGCCGCGCTGGCTGAACAGGATGGGGTAGTCGAGGTCCTCCTCCAGGCCCTCCCACAGCTTCAGCGAGTGCTCGTAGATCGCCGCGCTCTCGTCCCAGAGGTAGTTCGAGCGGATCAGGGTGGTGTTGCGGGCCATGTTGCCGCCCGCGAGCCACCCCTTCTCCAGCACCGCGACGTCGGTGATGCCGTGGTTGCGGGCCAGGTAGTGCGCCGTGGCCAGGCCGTGCCCGCCACCGCCGATGATCACGACGTCGTAGGAGCGCTTCGGCTCCGGGTTGCGCCAGAGGAAGTCGGGATGCTCGGGCTGGATGCTCACGGGGCCTCCTCCGGGGCGACCTGTCGTATCAAGACTGCGGAACTGATATATCAACCAGCGGGTACGTTAGGCTCGTCGTCGAGCAGCGGTCAAGGGGCCGCCGGAACGGAGTTCTCGTGAGTGTCCCGTCCCCGCCGTCCCCGCTCACCCCGCCTGCGTTGCGTGCCGACATGGCCTACGGTTTCGTCTGCGACCGGCTGGTCATGCTCGACATCCGTCCGGGGGAGCCGATCGACGACGACCTGATCGCCCAGGAGCTGGGCACCGGGCGCACCCCGGTTCGCGAGGCGCTCAAGCGGCTGGAGGGCGACCGGCTGGTCGTGGCCTACCCGCGCCGCGGCACGTTCGCCACGGCCGTCGACATCACCGACCTCGCCCACATCTCGGAGATCCGCGCCGAGCTGGAGCCGCTGGCCGCGGCGCGGGCGGCGCGCCACTCCGGTGCCGAGACCCGCGCGCGCCTCTCCGCTCTCGCGATGGAGATCGGCGGGCTCGACACCGCCGCCGTCGACCGCCGCGAGCTGCTGCGCCGCGACGTCGGCGTGCACCGCGCCATCTACCGCGCGGCGGGCAACCCGCACCTGGAGGACATCCTGGTCCGCCAGGACAACCTCGCCACCCGGATCTGGTGCCTGTTCCTCGACCGCCTGCCCGGCCTGGCCGGGCACGTCGGGGAGCACGCCGCGCTGCTGGAGGCCATCGTCGACGGCGACGAGGAGACGTCCGCCCGGCTGGCCCTGGAGCACGTGGTCGGCTTCGAGCGGGCCGTGCGCGAGGTCGTCTGAAGCCGGGTCCGGTCGGGCCTCCCTCGGTGCGCTGAGCGGTAGGGGTCACCCCTTGACAAGCCTGAACCGCCGTCTCACGCTTGTGCCGCATGACGAACAGCGTTGCGTGATACGAGACAGAGCACGGCCATGATCTTCATCGGCGACCTCATCGACATCCCGCCAGGAGAGGCGTTGCGGGTGCAGGCCGACGTCCCCATCGCCGTGTTCAACGTCGACGGCGAGCTCTACGCCATCGACGACACGTGCACCCACCAGGACGCCTCACTGGCCGACGGCTGGGTCGAGGGCTGCACGGTCGAGTGCCCCCTGCACGCCGCCTGCTTCGACCTGCGCACCGGCCTGCCGACCGGGCCGCCCGCGAAGGTCGCGGTGCGCACCCACCGGGTCGTCGTCTCCGACGGCGCGGTCTACGTGGACGTTCCGGCTCCGGTACTGGTCTGATGCGCTCAGTAGTCGTCGTCGGCGGCTCGTTGGCGGGCTTGAACGCCGCCAGGGCGCTGCGCGAGCAGCAGTTCGAGGGCCGGATCGTGGTCGTCGGCGCGGAGCGGCACGCGCCGTACGACCGGCCGCCGCTGTCCAAGGGCTTCCTCGCCGGGGGGATCAGCGTCGAGGACCTCGCCCTCGGGGCGGCCGAGGACGCCGACCTCGGGCTGGAGTGGCGCTCGGGCGTGGCGGCGACCGGCCTGAACCGGGCCGCGTCCACCGTGGTGCTGGCGTCGGGGGAGGAGCTCCCCGCCGACGGTGTCGTGGTGGCGACCGGTGCCCGGGCCCGGCCGTTGCCCGGCAGGCGGCTCGACGGGGTGCACACCCTGCGGACCGTCGAGGACGCCCTCGGACTGCGCGCCGCGCTGACCCCGGGCGCGCGGCTGGTGGTGGTCGGGGGCGGGTTCATCGGGGCCGAGGTCGCCTCCACCGCGCACTCCCTCGGGGCCGAGGTCACCGTCGTCGAGGCCGACGCGGTCCCGATGGCCCGCGCCCTCGGGCCCGAGATGGGTGCGGTCTGCGCCGCCCTGCACCGCGACCACGGCGTACGCCTCGTCGCGGGCCGCACCGTCGCCGGGCTCGTCGGCGGGGACCGGGTCCGCGGCGTGCGGGTCGGCGGTGCCGTCGAGCCCGCCGACGTCGTCGTGGTCGGCGTCGGCGCTGCGCCCGCGGTCGAGTGGCTCGCCGGATCGGGCGTCGCGTTCGACGGCGCAGGCGTCCGGACCGACGCCGCGGGCGCCACGAACATCCCGCAGGTCGTGGCGGCCGGGGACTGCACGTCGTCCTACAACACCTTCACCGGCTCGGTGCTGCGGCAGGAGCACTGGACCAACGCGATGACGCAACCCGCGACCGCGGTGTCCACGCTGCTGGGCCGGCCGACCCCCGATCGGTCCGCGGTGCCCTACTTCTGGTCCGACCAGTACGGGGCCCGACTGCAGTTCGCCGGGCACGTCCTGGCGGGCGACGCGGTGGAGGTGGTCGACGGCGACGTCGAGTCGCGCTCCTTCGCCGCGGTCTACCGGCGAGCCGGCGCCCCCGTCGCCGTCCTCGCGATGAACCGGCCCCGGCTCTTCGGCAGGTGGCGCCGCGGGCTCCGCTCGCCACTGGCCGCGACCGCCTGACCGCCGCCACTCCCAGCTCCGAGAGGTACGCCGTGCCATCGCCCACCGCC